>CAZLAW010000017.1:0-26150 GCA_964557625.1 uncultured Marinicella sp. | reverse complement strand
AAAAAGTCTCTTTTCATGTTATTGTGTTCAATGTCGAAACTTATTGATGCCACAAAACCCTTTATTTATCAAATCAGCATGCAATAAGTATGAAATCATCCTTGTGCTTATATTTTATAAGCAATAAAGGGTATATTAGCAACCATTTTTTACTATTTTTTAACATGACTGCGCTTTTTTCTTCACAAACAGCCCAATTAAGCACCCTTGAAGTGTCCGACGCCGATGCCTTGGCCGGTGATTTATTTCGCCGTTCATTTAATGCCGATATTCCTGATTTCCCCAAACATTTCGTTTTTCTGGCCACAGTCGAACCCGGTATTTCATTGACGCTGGGCTATGTGCATTATACCCGTAAAGAGCGTATTTACCTGTGTGGTGGGATGTGCGTCAACACCCGGGTCTTGCGTCATTTATCGCAGGCGCAACGGGCGGCCATCAAACAACAAGGCGGGGTGGCGATGATAATGGCCACCGATTCACTGCAACAACTTTCCGGTCATGAAGCAGTGTTTGCCCATGTTGGACACACCGGTTCATATCGGATTTGTATGGCCAAAAATTTTATCGACACCCAATATGAGCATCTAATCGTCAACTGGCAAGAACCGGTGAGTGACGATCGCAAACAAGAGCTGATTGAACAAGCCAACCAATACGTGCCGTTTTAAGCATTTTAAAGGAGAACACAATGACTCAATATGACTATGATTTAATCGTAATCGGCGGCGGTTCCGGCGGTGTTCGGGCAGCCCGCATCGCCGGTGGCTATGGCAAAAAAGTGGCCTTATGTGAAGCCGATCAACTCGGCGGCACCTGTGTCATCCGGGGTTGTGTTCCAAAAAAACTGATGGTCTATGCTGCCTCCTATCGAAAAATGTTTAAAGCCGCTCAAGCCTTTGGATGGGAAATTAATGCGAAATTTGATTTTAAGACATTGCAACAAAACAAAGACCGGGAAATCAACCGGTTGAATAAAATTTACCACGGTCTCATCGACAAAGCCGGTGTTGATTTATACCCACATTATGCCTCTTTTGTTGATCAGCATACCGTTAAAGCGGGGGATAAAACACTCACCGGTGAACATATTATTATTGCCACCGGCGGCACGCCGCATATGCCGGATATGCCCGGTATTGAGTACGTGATTAACTCAAACCAGGCACTGGACTTAAAGACACTGCCCAAGTCCATGGTGATTTATGGCGGTGGTTACATCGCAGTTGAATTTGCCGGTATTTTTAATGCCATGGGCGTAGCGGTCAAACTGGTCTATCGCGGCCCACAACTGTTACGTGGATTTGATGATCAGGTGGCACAGTTTGCACAACAGGCCTTTGTCGATTCAGGTATTGAGGTCATCACCCAAACCAGCCTCAGTGCGGTCGAAAAAACCGCGGACGGTTACCAATGTATCACCGAGGATGGCCACTCCATTGACACAGACTGCGTCTTTTTCGCCACCGGACGGAATCCCAATACGCAAGGCTTAAACTTAGACAAAATCGGTGTTAAAACAACATCCGACGGGCGTATTCAAGTGGACAAAAAACAAGCCACTAATATCAGTCATATTTTTGCGGTGGGTGATGTGTCCAATGTTGACCAACTGACACCCGTGGCGATTAAAGAAGGCCATTTGCTGGTGGATCGCCTGTTTAAAGGCAGTGATCGATTGATGGAATACGACAACATCCCCAGTACGGTCTTTTCGATGCCGGAAATTGGTCGTTGCGGCCTCACCGAAGCCGAAGCCTGTGAACATTACAGTCATGTCAAATGTTATACCAGTGAATTTCGCGCCATGAAATTCGCCATGAGCGAGGTACAGGAAAAAACCTTGATGAAAATCATTGTTTGTGAAGATTCAGACCGGGTGCTCGGCATCCATGTGGTGGGCACCGATGCCGGTGAAATCATTCAGGGTTTTGCCGTGGCCATGAAACAGGGACTGACCCGAAGCCAGCTGCAAAAAACCATCGGCATTCACCCCACTTCAGCTGAGGAACTGGTGACGCTGTAATCCGTGCTTACAACATCCCGGTTTCTAACTTGGCTTCTTCTGACATCATGCTTTGGTCCCAGGGCGGGTCAAAAACAATCTGGCAGTTGATTTTTTTGATTTCAGGAATCAGTTTCACCTTTTCACGGGCATCGGACACAATGACTTCTCCCATGCCGCAACCCGGTGCTGTAAGTGTCATGTCGATATCCACCTGATAGCCTTCATCTAATTGGGTCAGTTCGCATTTATAAACCAAACCCAATTCAACGATGCTCACCGGAATTTCGGGGTCATACACATTGCCCAATTGTGCCCAAACCGCCTCTTCTACATCTTTAAAGGTGGCATTTTCAGGTAATTGGGGTTTCGGTAAAGGTTCACGCCCCAGGGCATCGGCATTATGACCTAAAATCATAAACATACTGCCATCGACAAACACGGTAAAACTGCCGCCGAGCGCCTGGGTAATATAGCCCACAACACCGGCCGGTAAATCAACGGTGTCGCCGTTCGGTACTGTGATGGCTTCGACATCACGTTCAAGTTTAAAAGGTTCGCTGGTGAGACTGTACATGATTCTCAAGGTGAAAATTAAATAACGCATCTTAGCACGCCTTATTGGCGGCTGTGTTAATAATGGGGGCATAATTGATATGAATCAACTCCACGGCGATTTTCTTTTGATGACTGTCTCCATTTATCTTTGTGCTAAAATATTTTCATGCCTGTTGATAAGCTCAAAACGCCCATATCCATGTTACGTCACTGGGCCAAAAAAACACCCGGTCGCATTTACTTAAGCCAACCCACAGCCAACGATGTCATCACCTATACCTGGTCTGAGGTTTTTGACCAGGTGGCACGTATGGCTCAGTATCTGAGCCAATACCCGGCGGGTAGCCACATGGCTATTTTTTCGTTAAATTGTGCCCACTGGCTGATGGCTGATTTGGCCATCCAAATGGCCGGTCATATCACCATTCCAATTTATCCAACGGCATCCAAAGAGACCATCAAAAAAATACTGTCGCATTCAGAATCTTCTCTTTTAATGGTGGGAAAACTACCCGATGCAGACAATACATTAGAAAAATTGCCTCACGATATAGCACAATTAAGCTTTTATCAAAAACATCCCGACAGACCTTTCTGGTCGGATATTGTCAACGCCCACCAACCACTGAAACAAGCGGCTGCCGTCAAAGCCGATGACCTTATCAGTATTGTTTACACATCAGGTACCACCGGAGATCCCAAGGGTGTGATGGTGCCTTACCGGGCGGTGAATGCGGCCTTGGATCTAATCAAAAACATTATCGTGGTGACCCCGGATGATCGCTTTGTTTCCTATCTGCCGATGGCACATGTGGCCGAACGGATGGCCATTGCTTTTGCTTCGGTTTTTTATGGTGCACAAGTGTCTTTTATTCACTCATTGGAAACCTTCACTGATCATGTAAAAATGGCCAGACCAACAATTTTCTTCGGGGTACCGCGAATCTGGAGCAACATAAAAAATGCGGTGGAACAAAAATCAGGTGGTGCAAACGTTTTTCACGCTTTGCTTTGTATTCCACTGCTAAACCGACTGTTGTCGAAGTTAATACGCAAACAATTGGGTTTTTCAGAGGTTCGATTTGCCTTATGTGCAGCCGCCGCCGTGGATACAGAAGTGCTGTTATGGTACCGGCGATTGGGCCTGAAGCTAAATGAGGCATACGGTTTGTCTGAAACCTGTGGGCTCTCACATATGGTTAAACCGGATCAGGACTGTTTGGGCTATGTCGGCCAGGTTATTCCGGGGTGCGAATGCACACTCAGTGATACGGGTGAAATATTGTTGCGTAATCCGGCACTGATGACCGGCTATTACAAACAGCCAGAATTAACCGCAACAGTCATCGACAATGAAGGCTGGTTTCACACCGGCGACCTGGGTCAAATCAATGAAGCGGGCTTGTTGGCCGTAATCGGACGCACAAAGGATATTTTTAAAACCGCCAAAGGCCAATATATCGCACCGGCACCCATCGAAATGCTGTGCCAAAAGCACCTGAATGTAGATCATGTTATCGTGATGGGTTCGGGTTATCGACAGCCCTTGTTACTGCTATCTGTGGCTGAGAGTGTACACCAAAATGATCTGAAGAACTTTCAGAAATTCTGTCAACAGCAACTGCCTGAAATCAACCGGCAGTTAGAGCCTCATCAACGCATAAGCCATATTTTTATTTGTGCAGATGCCTGGACACCGGAATCCGGTTTGTTAACACCCACTTTAAAAATAAAGCGTTCAACCCTTGAACAGCACTATTTGCCTATCCTCAAACATAAGAAAAAACAGGAAGTTGTGATAATCTGAACCTTACCTGTTATGGTGTGATAAATTAAATATAATACAGGCCGTATTACATCTGAACTTATAAAACCCATACAGGTCAAAGTCGTTTAAAAAATCACGGGAAAACCATGGATCAAACAACCGAACAACTCAGTCAAGCTTTTCAACAAACCAGACAACACATCGGCACCCGAATTTTAGGCCAGCAAAAGCTGGTCGACCGCCTGTTAATGGCCTTATTGTCACACGGTCACTTATTGGTGGAAGGTGCGCCGGGCCTGGCCAAAACCACCGCCATCAAAGTCCTTTCTGAATGTATTGAAGGTGATTTCCACCGCATTCAGTTTACCCCGGATTTATTGCCGGCTGATTTAACCGGAACCGATGTTTATCATGCCGAGACCGCCAATTTTGAATTTCAAAAAGGTCCCTTGTTTCACAATCTGGTGTTGGCTGATGAGGTGAATCGGGCACCAGCCAAAGTTCAGTCAGCCCTACTTGAAGCCATGGGTGAACAACAAATCACCATTGGTAAAACCACCTACAACTTGCCGCAGTTATTTTTGGTGATGGCCACCCAAAACCCGATTGAACAGGAAGGTACCTACCCCTTGCCGGAAGCGCAGTTGGATCGTTTTTTAATGCATGTCACCATTGATTACCCGGAAGCCTCCACAGAAATGGATATCCTGAAACTGGCGCAACAACAAAGTCGCCGCGAATATGCCCAAACATCGGAAAAACCAGATCAACTGTCACAACAAACGGTGTTTGCCGCCCAACAAGCGGTGCTGGATATTTATGTGGCAGACAACTTGCAACAGTATCTGGTGGCTTTAATTCTTGCCACCCGCGACGCCAGCGCCTATGACGCAGAACTCACAGAAAAAATCGCCTTTGGCGGCTCACCCCGGGCCACCATTGCGCTGGATCGTTGTGCCCGCGCCCATGCTTTTTTACAAGGTCGGGATCATCTGTTACCCGAAGACATCCATGCGGTCATCCATGACGTGCTGCGGCACCGCATTATTTTGACTTTTGAAGCCGAAGCGGAAGGCTTAACCGTGGACCAGGTGGTGGATCAGTTATTACAAAAAGTACCCCTGCCTTAACATGATGACAACTCAGCATGAGGACACAGCTGTTGCCAAAACGCAGGTACTGGCCAAAACATTGGTCAATACCCGACGTCATGTGCGGTTGTTTAATTTAAGTGCCATAAAAAAAGCCACCTCGGCCATTTCCGGCTTACATGATTCTCGCTTTCGCGGTCGTGGTATGGATTATCTGGAGTCCCGCGCCTATCAGGCCGGTGATGATATTCGCAACATGGACTGGCGGGTAACGGCCCGTACCGGCATCGCCCACACCAAATTATTTCAGGAAGAACGCGAACGACCGATTTACCTGTTGGTGGATTACAACCAAAGTATGCGATTTGCCACCCGCGGTCAATTTAAATCAGTGTTGGCGGCTCAGATAGCCGCTGCACTGGGTTGGTCAGCGGTGCAACAAGGCGATCGGGTTGGTGTCATGACCTACGGTTCCGGCGGCATTGATATCCTTAAAGCCACTGCCGGTAAACGTGGCATGATGACCATGATTCAACAATTGGTCAAAGCCGACCAAGCCGCACCACAGCAAGTCCCTCTGGATTTGGCTTTAAAACAACTGCGCAGTATTTTACTACCGGGCAGCCTGGTGATTGTTATCAGTGATTTTTATGACATGGGTGAAGACTGCAAAAAACACCTGGTACAACTGCGAAAGCACAATGACGTATTGGCGGTTTATGTCAGTGACCCCTTTGAACAACACACCCCGCCGGCGGCTTTATACGGCGTTCATGGCAACCGGGGCAACCGCATAATCAACACCAAAAACCGCACCACCCGCACCCAACTGGCACAACAACAAAACCGGCAGCAACAGAAGCTGGTTCAAAACATAATTCATGCCGGCGTGCCCATTTTGTCCATCAGCACGGATTACGATTGGGTCACACAAGTCAAACAAGGGTTAAGCCGACCACAACACGCCATGCAACAATGGCTCAGGGACAGCGCATGAATCCCGAAAACGCCCAACAACTGCCTTTACGCGATGTTCACTTACCCGCCGAACCGGGTTTTTGGCCATTGGCACCGGGCTGGTGGATTTTGGCCGCCGTTTTGATCATTTTGCTGGTGTGGTTTGGCATCCGCTGGTACCGCTATCGTCAGCGACACAAAAAATGGCAGCGTATGCGCGGACTTTTGCTGGCCATCCAACACCAGCATCAGTCCCACCGGGAGGATGTCCGGTTTGTCCGCGATGTCTCCAATTTATTGCGGCGCTTCACCCGCCATGAACTGAATGATCCGGCGGCCGCGGGATTATCCGGAGATCCGTGGATTGCTTTTCTTAACCTGGATTTATCTGAGCCGGTTTTTGACGGGTTTAAAAAAACCCTAAACAGCGACCTGTATCAACCCCGGGCAGAGGTACAGACTGAAGCTTTGTTTGAAGCGACGCACCGATTTTTGCGTCAGCATTGTTTGCACCCAAAAAGAGGTGGTCATGATTGAGTTGTTGTGGCCCTGGGTTTTTGTGTTGCTGCCAATGCCATTGTTAATGGCCCGTTTGCCGCGCGTCAACAGCCGTCAAATCAGCACCATTCGCTACCCCTTATTCAGCCGGCTACCCGCCAATCAAAAAACCCAAAACAGCGCCAATCATCTGATAAAAATCACCAGCTGGCTGATGTGGCTGGCTTTGTTAACCGCCGCTGCCCGACCTCAGTGGGTTGGCGAGGCAGTGGCACTGCCGGTGGAGGGCCGTGATTTGATGTTGGCCATCGATTTGTCCGGCAGTATGGAACAACAAGACATGCAATTAAACGGCCGGCCGGTGGATCGCTTAACCGCCTTGAAAAATGTGGCCGGTGATTTTATACAACGTCGTCAGGGTGATCGCCTGGGTTTGATACTGTTCGGAGAACGGGCTTATTTACAAGCGCCGTTTACTTTTGACATTCAAACAGTCAACCGTTTGTTGCAAGAGGCTGCCATTGGTCTGGCCGGTAAATCCACCGCCATTGGTGATGCCATTGGTTTGGCGGTGAAAAAAATGCGCGCCATGGATTCGGGTAACCGGGTATTGATTTTATTAACCGATGGTGCCAACACCGCCGGTGTCATCTCACCCTTAAAAGCGGCACAACTGGCCAAAGCCGAAGCGGTTAAAATATATACCATTGGTTTCGGTGCTGAGGAAATGATTGTGAACAGTTTTTTTGGTGGGCAACGGCGCATTAACCCGTCATCTGATTTAGACGAAGCCACCATGATTCGGATTGCAGAATTAACCGGCGGTCAATATTTTCGGGCCACCAACACCCAAGAGCTTGAGGCCATTTATGACCGACTCAACGAATTGGAACCTTTGACTGAAGAGGACCGTTTTTATCGCCCCACCAAAGCACTTTATTATTGGCCCCTGGGGGCTTTTGTGGCATTGTCATTATTGAGTCTGTGGATACAAAGGCGCTGGTTATGAGTGAAATTATTTGGTCAAATTTTCATTTTTTGCGGCCCCATGTATTGTGGTTATTAATACCGGCTGTCTGGTTGTTGCTTCGCTGGCATCGACAAAGCCATGCCCAAGACGGCTGGCAACAACATTGTGATCCCGATTTACTGGCTGCCATGCAGGTGAACACCGCCACCACCGCCAGCCGCTGGCGTTATTTAATGTGGCCGGTGGTCTTAATTGCCGTGATCGCCCTGGCGGGTCCGGCAGTCAGACAAAAAGACATTCCGGTGATTAAAAGTAAAGCCGCCTTGATTGTCGCTTTGGATGTTTCTCGCAGCATGTTGGCCGATGATTTGAAACCCAATCGGCTGACCCGGGCCAAATTCAAAATTCGTGACTTATTGGCCCATCGCAAAGACGGTCTCACCGCGCTGATCGCCTATTCCGGCGATGCTTTTGTGGTCACGCCGCTGACCGATGACACTGAAACCATTGTCAATTTATTGGATGTGCTTGAACCGGGTATTATGCCCACCACCGGTACCAATACCGTTGCGGCTTTGGAAAAAAGCCGGGAACTGCTGACCCAATCAGGCTTGTCAAAAGGACAAATCTTGTTGATTACCGATAACATTAAATTGCACAAAACAGAAGACAGTTTAAAAACCCTGGCCGATCATAACATCAAAACCCATGTGTTGGCCGTGGGCACCGCCGAAGGCGCACCGATTCAAACAAATCGGGGCTTTGTCAAAGATTTACGCGGTCAGGTGGTGATACCCAAAGTGAACTTTAATACCTTAAAGCAAGCCGCCGCGGCCGGTAACGGTCGCTTCAGCGTGCTGTCCAATCAACGCAATGACATGCACTTGTACGATTCCACACCCAACACCGATGGTAACAATGATGAACCGGGCAGCGCGGGTCATCATCAGTTTGTTGATGACGGTGTGTGGCTGTTGCTGTTACTTGTGCCGATGGCACTGCTGTTATACCGCCGCGGCTTACTCATGGTTCTGGCATTGGGTTTATTTATGCAGCCTCAGATCAGTCACGCCTTTAAATGGCAGGATCTGTGGCTTAATAAGGACCAACAAGCCTATCAACAACTGCAAGAGAATCCCGAATTGGCGCAACAACTGGCCAAAAACCCGCGCCTCAAAGGCACCGCCGCCTACCGTGCGGACAATTATCAACAGGCCATTGAGCAACTGCAAAATCTGTCTCACACGAATGCCGATGACCATTATAATTTGGCTAATGCGCTGGCCCAATCGGGTCAGCTTGAAGCTGCTCTGGAACAGTATGATCAGGCATTGGCCCTTAATCCCGGGGATGAAGACACTTTGTATAACAAAAATCTTGTTGAACAAGCTTTAAAACAGCAGCAACAACAGTCCGGTAATCAGTCCGATGACAAGCAAAACCAACAACAAAACGGTGAACAACAAAACAATCCTGAATCGGAACAATCCACCGGTGACAATGAACAGCAAGATAATCAAAACAGCCAGGACCAACACAATCAGCCATCTGATCAACACAATCCGCAAGAATCACAACAGCAACAACAGCAAGCCCAAAAAGATGCGGCCAAAGAAAACCAACAACAAGACAGTGCTGAGCAATCTGAACCAGAACAGAATAAAGACCAACAGGCCAAAAACAATCAGGAATTAAGCCCCGAAGAACAGCAACAACAGGCTGAAGAAGCCAAACGCCTGGCTCAACAGGAAGCCTTAAATGCCGAAGAACAGCAAGCCATTGAACAATGGCTCAGACGCATTCAGGATGATCCCGGTGGCCTAATGCGACGTAAATTTCTCTATCAATACCACCGCCGCAACCCGGATGGCGAACCCTACGACAACCAAACAACCGAGGATTGGTGACCATGAATAAACATCGATTGATTCAACAATTACTTTTGAGCTGTTTACTGATGGGCTTTATCTCGCTGGCAGGTGCCGCGGTCACTGCCAGCGTTGATCGCCATGAAATCGCCCTGGGTGAATCAGTGAACCTCACCATCACCACCGATCAGGCCACCCGCAGCAACCCGGATTTTGGTATGCTGTCAGCCGTGTTTGAGGTGGGAGAAACCGGTCGCTCCATGTCCACTAAAATCATCAATGGCGCGGTCAGCAGTGAAACCCGCTGGACCGTGACCCTGGTGCCCAAATCACTGGGCAGTCACATTATCCCACCCATCGACGTTGGCAATGAACAAACCAAGGCCATCAAAATTACCGTTAAAGAACCCGACCCCAATGCCCGGGCACGGGGGGATTTATTTATCGAATGGTCCACCAACAAGGACAGTGCCTTTGTCCAGGAAGAAATCATTTTAACGGTTAAATTGTTTTATGCGGTGGGACTGAGTAATGCCAGTCTCAGTGACCCCAAAGCACCGGGCTTAATTGTTTACCCCATCAATAAAGCCATTCAATACACCACCCACAGAAATGGCACCGATTATCAGGTGTTGGAACGCAAATACGCTTTGTTTGCGGAACAAAGCGGCGAACTTGACATACCGCCCATTGTATTTCAGGGCGAAGTTATGGATGGCCAAAACAGAAACCAATGGGGCTTATTCCGTCAGGGTCGGCCGGTGCGAATATCCTCGTCCATGCTCAGCCTTAAAATTAAACAAATTCCACCGGCTTTTGTGCATAAACCCTGGTTACCGGCCACCACCTTGAATATTGAACAAAATTGGCCGCAAAATCAGGTGTTTCGGGTCGGCGAACCCATCACCCGTCAAATCGACATCACCGCACAGGGCCTGGCCGAAACACAACTGCCCGATATCGCGGTCACGGATGTGAAAGGCGCGCGTCTGTATCAGGAAAAAAGTGATACCATCACCCGAAATAACGGTAACCATTTGGTCTCTTCAAAAACCATTACCCAGGCCGTTATTCCTACTCAGGCGGGTGCGCTACAGATTCCAGGCTTTGATATTGAGTGGTTTAATACCGAAACCGGCGAGGCCGAAACCACCCGCCTACCGGCCATCACCTTAGACATTAAACCCGCCGCCGGCGGACAACAACAGCAATCCCCGCCCCAGGCGGCCAATTTTGACGAACCGGAACCTGATGCCAACCAACGTGCGCTGACCGAAGACCAATCACAAACACCTGCAAGCACACCGACGTTATGGTTTTACGGCACGATTATATTTGGCTTATTGTGGTTAATGACACTGATCTTTTTGATACTGAAATTGAAACAACCGGAAGCAAAACAACCCCCCAACCGGCCGCAACAAACCAATCCGCCGGTTTCAGTGAAAGACATCAATGCGCTCAAACCCGCTGAACAACAAAATCTGTTGATTAAATGGTGGAACCAGACTTATCACCAACAGGCCACCCATTTAGGTCAAATTCTACAACAAGTGGACAACCCCGAAGTACAAGATGCCATTCAACAGTTGCAACAACAACTGTATGTCAACAAACGACCTGAGAAAAAAACCAACTGGCGACAACTGATTAACAAAGGCCACCTCAAACCCCGGACTGCTCATCCAAAGACAAACGATACGTTACCGGATTTGTATGGCTGACGTTTTGCTGTGATGGCGGCATTTCAAATCAAAAATATACATATTCACCTGAATTGAAGTCTGATTTTAGTTATAATAATTAATTAGATTTTTTTCAAAGCTAACCAAATTGCACGGCTTGTTGATTTATTATCAGGTGTCTTCTTTTATTCTTGCTTCCACCTAACATGAACAGAAATTTTTGCGGGCTTGTGTTGTTTTTGTTGTGTTTTGTTGCTGCCGCCAAAACGCCCCTGCAACAATGCCAAGACAGCTTACAGCAGGATAATTACCAACATGCCAGAGAAACCTGCGAAAACAGCCTTCAAAAAGTGAGCCCAGACAGCGCTGATGAATTAAGTATTCTACTTCAGCTCATTGGTATCTACCACCAACTGCAAAACAACGCTCAATTCAATCGCCTTATTCAAGTGGCCCGACAACACCCGAGGTTTGAAACTAATACCGCCGCGCAATACGAGTGGCACCGAAAAGTGGGCCAAAAATATTACTTTGATGCCAATTTTTTAAAAGCCAAAGAACACCTTAACCAGGCCTTTCGGCTGGCTCAACAAACAGATAATCAGGAGTGGCTCAGCAAGAGCCACAACGACATGGGATTGGTCGAACTTAAGTTAGGAAATTATACTCTTGCATTGCAACATTACCAAAAAAGTCTGAAATTAAAACAGGCATTTGGGAATGATTATCAAATTGCCACCACCATGAATAATCTGGGTCTGATAATGCTTCAATTGGAACAACCCACCGAAGCGGTTATTTACTATGAAGCTGCATTACATCATTATCTAAAATACACTCAACAAGATGAATTTGATCAACGCGTTTATACAGATATTGCCCACCTATATGAAGATTTAACCAAAGCCTATGGTGCAACCAATAACAGCCGGAAAGCCGATCATTACGCCCGGGAAATCATCAATTCCATGAATTATAAAACCAACAACAGCCAGCATTTACGGGCTTTGCTTAATTTATCGCAATGGCATTTGGATAACGGTAATATGGAAGTGCTTGAACAACTGATTAATGCTTCAGAAAGCCTTATTGACCAACAAGCCAACACAGAATTTGAAGCCCAATTTAGGCTGTTACAAGCAAAAATGTACGATCGACAAAATAAACCAAATGCCGCCATTGTGTCGATTGAGGCAGGTTTAACCATCAGCCGGCAACTGCAAAACACCGCTTTACAAGCTGATTTTTTGCTTCTCAAAAGTCAAATACTGGAAGCCACAAATCCCACAGAGGCCCTGAACTTATTTAAACGATATCAAACTTTGCGGTCCGAATTCTTACAGCAAAAGTATGATTCGGATTTAAACACCATCCAGCACCAAATTAAAACCCAAAAAATCCAACAACAACTGCTTAACCAGGAACTGGCGAACAGCCGGCAGGAACGTAAACTGCAACAGCTCACCAATCTGGCCTTAATCATTGGTTTGGTGCTTATTTCCATTTTGGCTTTATTTATTATTTATCAGCTTAAGAGAAACCGGGAAAAACAGGCCTTGATGCAGTCCATTCGTTACCATAAACAACAATTACTGGTTTTTCAAACCAGTCATAAACCCAATATCATCGTTTCTAATGAATCCCAGAAAGAACAACTTAAAAAAGCCCTGGTATCGCTGTTAATCGATGCCACAACCATTTGGGAAAAAACCACCCAAAGCTCACACATTGAACTGGCAGAACAATCTAAAATCTGGACGGTATCCATTGACAATGGCACTTTAAGAACCCGTTCACTGGATAAATACCTGTCCATTGATAAAATCCCGCAAAACCCGAAATGGCGCCATGTGGTACAAACCGGTCATTTCGTGCTCAGTCAGGATAATTTGTCACCTGAGGATCGAAAAATCCTGGAATCGCATTTAGAAAAAATTATGGATCTGGTGCGGTCCATGTCTCTTAATCAATAAGATAACCACACTGATTCAGGCTCGGGCTGAAACAGTGTGGGATTTAACAACAAATTATTTAGGTTATTTTGAATAGCTTACTTGTTGCGTTTCCAAGGCCACGCAGTTAAAGGTTAAACCATCGGCATATTGGTACAATTCATGATGGTTTTCCGTGGCGGATTCACCATCGGTGAAGGTGGCGGGGCCGGTAAACTGCGGAATAAGTCCTTGCGGGTATTCTGCAGAATTGGCCAGCGCATAGGCATCGCACATATCGATGGCCACACTTCTGGCGGCACTAAAATGATCGAACACACCGCAGGTCTTTTGCAAGGCTTCAGTTTCAAACTCATCCGTCACATTACCCACCCGCAGGTATTCACGTTCAGGGTCTCTGACATTAGATTTTTTGACTAACTTAGACATGGCAAATTTTGTCTTTTTTAAATTTAACGCCGACAAAATATCTTGTTCCGTCAAATCATAACTAACGGCCACTTTATAGGGGTTGCTGTCATAGTCCTCATTAATCACTAATATCTCGGTTAAAAAATCATGTGACATGGCTGAGGTACTCAACACCAACAAATTGAATAAAATAATCTTTTTCATGTATTATCTCCAGGTTATAAGGACCATCAAGCATACTGCTATTTATGACCGCACCCCAGAGATTCGCTGGAACAAACTGGAACAAATTGACCCTGTCAAGCCATTACAGAATCAAAAAATTGAGTTTTCTGCCGATTTTTGTGATTTAAGCCATGTCTTTAACGCATCATCTTTATTGAATTAAATCCACTTGCTTTTTGTAGGTGGCTGTTTGTAAACCAAAATGGCCTAAATAATAATTGTAACTGGCTTGCTCACCCCATAGTGAAGATGAATGGATACCGCCAACGGTGCAACCACCCAGACACACCACCTGATCAGACCAGCTTTTTAGAGAATAGGCCTTATTGGCAAACGACTTGTTTTGAATACTGTTTAAAAACGGGCTACCAATCGACAGACCCCAGTAACCACAGGTTGAGGTGTACACATTAAACGGGTAATAGCCGCAGCTGTGTAAACCGCGAACAGCACCAGCGATCCCGACAAAATCATCCACCGTATTCTGTAAGCCCAAATCAATGATTTCTTTGATTGCCAGCGTCACGCCCATGGAATGACCTATCACATCGATTTTACCGGAGCAGGATTGTGCAGCGGCATCCAACAGGGCATTGGCCACCGGCACTTCTTCACTGCCATAATGGTTATTACAAGCCACACAAACGCTGCCCCACTCGGGTTGATATATTTCCCGGGCTGAATAACCCCGATTCAATAATTCGTTATACGTGTTATGCCAATCACTGGCGGCACCACCATTGCCATGGACCATAACCACCGCATCCCGACAAGCCGCGTGGCTTAACGCTGAAACAACACAAAGCACCATAATAAGGACTTTTTTCATTAGAATCTCTCCTCTTTGTTGATAGACGATTATTAGCCTACGCCTGCTTTAAACAACTGTCAATATAATTTAAACATGTGTTTAAATTATATTGACTCTGTAAAGTCATGTGGCCAAACAAATATCTGTTGGGGTTTGACTCATACAGGCCGTATTTTGAAACTGATTAAATTATCACGCATAATACCCGTTCCTCATAATGACTCTTATTCCATGTCCGCCATTCAACATATCCAACAACTGATTGAAAACAGACAATTTAACAGCGCATTGCTGAAGTTAAAAAAAATGGTGGCAAAAAATAATCGCAACCCTGAAGCCCATCGTTTACTCGGGGTTATTTATTTACAGCAACATAAATGGCCTCTGGCTGAAAAACATTTGCAATATGCGTACCGATTGCAACCAAATTACGGGCCAATCTTGTTGAACCTGGCCAGTTTATTTAAGGCTCAAAAAAAAAATATGCAAAAGCCCGTGAATGTTATCAAAAACTTTTGGATCACGGGCCACCCAATGCCGCACTTTATTATAATTTAGGTCATTTATACCGAGATCAAGGTGATCTTTCGCAGGCCGAATCTGCCTATATGGAGTGTTTAAAGTTTCAACCAAATCATTTAGGTGGTCTGGTGGCGATGGGTTTTCTATTAAAAAACACCGGTCGTATTAATAAAGCCATTGATTATTTCCACCAGGCACTGACCATCAATCCTTATCAACACGACATTTACTGGGCTCTGGCCAATTTAAAACAGTACCGATTTACCGATACTGAACTGTCCACCATAGATCAAATGATTGCTCAGGCCGGTGATCATGCACCGCCTGAATTATTATTTGCCAAAGCCTATGCCTTAGAACAGGCTGAACAATACGAAGCAGCGTTTGCGCAACTTGAGCAGGCCAACCAACTGTGTTACCGTCAGCTCAAAAGAAAACCTTTTGATTGGAGTGGTATGACCCAAGATATCAAACAGGTTTTTACGCCGGAATTTATCCAAAATCATTCAAACATCAAACAACTATCCACTAAACAACCTGTATTTATTGTCAGCATGCCGCGATCAGGATCGACCCTGACCGAACAAATTTTAGCCTCACATACGGATGTTTTTGGTGCCTCGGAACTGCCTTATTTTCCCAACATCATCACGGAATTAGGCCGGCATAGCAAAACACACTATCCTCATTCACTGGCTGCATATAATGCCCATGATTTTGCTGAAATCGGCACCCAATACCTGAACGCACTTACAGCAGATTTTAAGGAACCCATTTTTACCGACAAACAACCGCTTAATTTTAATTTCGTTGGTGCCATTTTAATGGCCATACCCAATGCCAAAATTGTTCATTGCACCCGACAGGATTTAGCGGTGTTACTGAGCTGTTACAAGCAATTATTTGCCCATGGCCATGAGTACAGCTATGACATCCGTGAATTGGTGGCCAATTATCAGCATCAGGTCACCGTTATGGCCTATTGGAAAACATGTTTCCCGGATAAAATCCACACCGTAAGTTATGAAAATATGGTTCAGACAACGCGTCCTGAAATTGAACGGTTACTGTCTTTTTTGAAGCTTGACTGGCAAGATGCTTGTCTAAGATTTTATAACACCAAACGCAACATTAAAACAGCCAGCGCCGGTCAGGTGACCCAAAAAATCTATGATACATCACTTCAATTACACAATAAATACAAAAAATCAATGGGTAAATTTAAAAAATTGTTAAAAAATCATTGAGTCAGGTCCGGTTTCGTATTCAATGTTCGAAACAATGATTAGAATTGTCTGGTTTTTTACGTCTTGAATAAACTTAGAAATGAGGATTACAATGAAAAGAAATAAATTAACAAAGGCCATGTTGCCTTTATTACTGAGCGCATCAGCCGTCGCTGGTGCACAAATGGCCACTGAAGCCGGGGTTGGCGGTATTGACGGCAACCACACCAGTGGTTCACGCGCGCTGTTATGGTCACAACTGGGCGCCACTCCACGGGGTAACGGTGCACCTGATCAAAATTTTGAGGCATCTTATGATGCTTATGATTCGATGGGTGCCGATGACTTTGTGGTCACCGGTTACGGCTGGTCGATTGAAGAAATTGAAACCATTGGTTCCACCACTGGTGGCTCACCGGGTTCTGTGAATGTTTCATTTCACGCCGACAATGCCGGTAGCCCCAACCCAACACCTTTAGCTGGTTGTGATTACCCAGCCATTGCTGCCACTAACACAGCGGGCAGTTTATCCATTACTTTACCGACCGCCTGTAGTATTATCGGTGCCGGCACCTATTGGGTGGCGATTCAGATTAATCAGGATTTTGCCACAGATGGTCAACATTTCTGGTCCAACACCGACACGGTTGCCGGTAATGAAGCCCATTGGATGAACCCGCTTGATGGCTTTGGATCAGGTTGTACCACTTTCCAACCTGCCGGCACAGTTTGTGACGTAGGTGGTGGTGCCCCGGCCTTTGACTTCTTGTTTGACTTATCAGGTACTCAGTTAGATGCCCCAGTGGCCGCTGCCCCTGTGCCGTCCTTAAACTGGCTGGGTGTGGGTCTGATGGTCTTAACCTTGGGTGTTTTTGGTCGTCGCTTTATTAAAAAAGCCGATAACGCTTAATTATAAGCGTAACACGCTATCAAAAACCCGCCTCATTTGGCGGGTTTTTTGATACTTGAAAATACCTATGAACGGCCACGGCGGCTGCCGTAACCATTTAGTTCTTCTGCAAGGCACGAATCGGATCCAGTTCAGCCGCTTGTTTGGCCGGATAATAGCCAAACACCACGCCGGTCAGTAAACACACACCCACCGCAAGGACAATCGAGAACCAACTCCAGGCCACCGGCCAATCGGCAAAAGATTGAATGATAAAGGACAGTACCACACCCATGACGATTCCAATCACGGCACCAACTGCAGCGATGGTGGCGCTTTCAATGAGAAACTGATTTTTAATATCCACTTTGCGTGCTCCCAAGGCCCGCAATAAGCCGATTTCTTTGGTGCGTTCAAGCACGGTGGCCAGCATAATGTTCATAATGCCGATACCGCCCACCAACAAAGATATACCGGCAATACTGGACATCACGATGGTGAAAATTTGCTGGGTTTGGTTTTGTTGATTCAATAAATTGGCCGGCACAATGATGTTGTAATCATCGATATTGCCGTGCCGGCGTTTGAGCAACCGGTCAATCGCCACCGAGGCCACCTGGGGCTGGATGGTTTCATCAATGGTCACCCGAATGGTGTCCAGCTGGCTTTCCAACATCTCCCATTTGAGACGTTTAAAGGCGGTTTCTATCGGCATAAAGACCTGGTTGTGCTCGGCACCCAGTTTAACCCCCTGGATTTCATTTTTACTTAAAGCGTCTTTTTTTAACACACCAATCACTTCTAACCACAGGTGATTCACTTTTATGCGTTGACCCAAAGCGGTTCCTTCCGGAAACAATTCGGCCGCCACTTCTGAACCGATCACCGCCACCTGTGCGTAAGACTGGTTGTCTGCATTATTGAATAAACGACCGGCGTCCACCTGTAAATTACTCATTTCAAAACAATTGGGCGACACCGCTTTGACCGCACCGTCCGAATTGGCATGCTGAGAAAACAAGGACCAGGTTTTAATGGTTTTTTCGCCGCAACTTTGGCTGATAAACGGCAGACTGTTTTGTAGAGCACGGATATCGTTCATGTTCAAACCCAGAGAGTCCGATCGCATTTCCTTTAAGGTTTCGGGGTCAATTTGTTTTTCTTCAATCACCAAATTACGCAAACCCATTTTTTCAATCAAACGGGTGGCCTCGGCCTGGGCACCTTCACCAATGGATAACATCGCAATCACCGCACCGACACCAAACACCATGCCCAATAAGGTCAATAGAGTGCGTAATTTATGGTGCAGCATTTCGGCCACCGCATGGCGTAAATTAATTATCAGAGTACTTTTCATTATTCTGGTTCCACCGGTCGACTCAGGGCAATCACATCACCGGCTTCTAAACCGCTTTTGATGACACATAACACGGCGCTGCAAAATTCCGTGGTGATGGGCTGTTGTTGGAATCCGCCACCGGTTTGTTTATACACCCAGGCGCGGTCTTGATCACGAAATACCGCCAATATCGGTAATGAAATAGCTGACTCCTGGTCCGTCACAATGATATCGGCCGACACCCGCTGTGAGGGCATAAAGCGTTCGTCTTGCTCATCCAATGCCACCGTGACGGTAAAATATTTTACCGGGTTATCCCGCTCCCGCGGTTGTGCGGTTTGGCTGATGGATTTTACCCGACCTTCAAATAAGGTGTCAGGATAAGCATCCAGTTGAATATGCACCTGTTGTCCCGCTTGAATACCAATGGCTTCCACTTCAGGCACATACACCAAAGCCTGCATTTCACTTAAGTCCGGCAGCGCCGCCAGCTTGGTGCCCGGGAACACCGCTTTGCCGGGTTCGGGCATCGAGCCGTCCCAACTGGGTTGTAATACCAGTAAGCCATCATGAGGTGCCACCACTTCAAGCGCACTTAAACTGGCTTCATTCAGCTCTTTTTTGGCTTCTTGGACAGATTTTGAGCTTTGCAAAACATCCAGTTCGGTGGCTGATTTTTCTTCAAAGTTCTCACTGACCTTATCAATGTGTTCGGCTTTGGCTTTTAAAAACTCTTCGTTATCCCCGGCTTCAATAATTTCAATTTTGGTGTAAAGCAAGGGGTCGTTTATATTAAATTGTTTGGCCAGTTCATATTCATAATCCACCACCTTGGCTTCGGTGTTGAACGAAAAACGGGTATTGTCAATATCCCGTTGTTTGGCCATCATGTCATACATCAGCTTTTGGATTTCATAGGTGGTTTTATCCAATTCAATTTGAAAATCACTGCCATCAAAACGGGCCACCACATCACCTTTGTTAACCCGGCTGAATTGCGGCATAATCCAGGCCAGGGTTTGTGGCCGTCTTGAGCCGCTGGGAACGGTCAATGGTGTGGATTGGGTGGCTTCCAGCTCACCTGTAGCATGTACCGATAAGGTCACCGGTTTTCGTTCCAGCGTGAGGGTGGGCAGTGGTTGCTGTTGCTTGGTTTGCTCACCACAAGCCACTAAAATCAATAATATGAGAACAAAAAGTGTGTGTTTCATGATGGGCTGTTAATGTTGGCTTTGATGCTCATATTCGGTCGCATAATGGCTTTATCCGGATTGCTGATTTCCACCTCCGCATCAAGGATTTTTGAGGGCTGATTCTGCGATTTAATGCGCACCACTTTGGATAATTCTTTAATCACACCATTAAATTCTATATCGGGGTAGGCATCCATATTAAAGGTCACTTTTTGGCCTTGATGAACCCGCGACAAATCATTTTCTTTGATTTCCAGTCGGGCGATGATGTTATCCATGTCGGCCACTTCAATCACCCGCGCACCACCCCATACCTGATCGCCCACGGCGTATTTATTGTCATTGTGATCGGTCTGGTGCATGATGATACCGCGTCTTTTGGCAATAATGCGCATACTGGCAATGGCTTCGTTCAATTCCTCCACCTCAGCCTCCAATTTGGCAATATTGGCATTCAAAATGGCTTCTTCGGTGTCGATTTTTTCGCGCGTCAGTGCCAGGTCATCCAGTGCATGTTGGTATTGTAATTTTGCCAATGCATAATTCAGTTGATTTTCCTTGTAATCATTCATGGCAATCACACTTTGGGGCAATTCAGCTTTACGCCTGGCTTTATCGAGGTTTTTTTTCATTTCCTCAACCGCCAGCGATTTATCTGCCAATTCTTCCACTTTGGTCGATAATTTATTACGCAGCTCACTTTGTTTAATCGATAATTCACCCTGCTTATCCATCAAGCGTTCTTGTAATTCATCGGTTTTGAACATCAAAACCGGCTCGCCCGGTTTCACTTCTGCACCATCTTTGGCCATAAATGCGATGGTGTAACGCCATATAAAACGAATACTCGGCGGCGAATAACTGTCGGTCTCAACCGCCACCAACTCACCCGAGGTGGTGATGGTTTCTGCCTGGCTGTTGAAGCTAAGCATTATCAATAGAATCAGATAATAAAATCTCATGGGCTGTCCTCATTAACAAGTACCAGCGCACTCATGCCGGGTAATAAACGTGCATCTTGCTCGCCCAGTAGCATGACGGTGATTTCATAATACAAGCCTTCTCCCCAGTTTTTCTTGTCATGACCACCAGCAGAGATGTGGCTGATTACACCGCCCATACTGGCATTGGGCAAGGCGTCAAACTGAACCTCAACGGCCATGTCTTGTTTAATGTGCGGTAAATCAATGGCATTGACAAACGCCTTGACCCGCATCCCGGTGGTTTTGGATACTTTGGCAATCACCCGCCCGGTTTGAACCTGATCACCGATTTGGTACTTGGTGCCATTCAGGGGATGGGTTGCATGAATCACATAACCAGCTTGATTGGCGGTGATGGTGAGATCGGCCAACCGTTGCTTCCAGTAATCCAGTTCTTTTTGCTTTTGTGCCAAACCCAGTGCCACTTCTTTGTTTTTTTCTTTCAGTTTCACTTCTAAAGCCCGAAATTTTTTCTCATTTTCCTGCAGGGTTTTGTCCATCTGTTTAAAAGCCAGTTGGCGTTCTTTGTATTCCAGTTCACCGATAAATTCCAATGGCACCGAAGCCTTCAGTTCGGCAATTTGGTGATCGACTTTGGCTTTTTCATAGGCCAGCCGGGCGTTGTTTAAATCAATTTGTAACTGAATGGTGTCCCGTTTTGAGGCGGCTTTAAACACATCCAGCGCTTCTTTCTGGGATTCAATGGTGTTGTCCAAGTCGGTACCGTCAATCCGCACCACAAAATCACCGGGTTCAACAAAACTGCCCTCATCCGCCATATCGGCGATTTCAGCCCGCCATGAGCGCACCATCGGCATGGTGATTTCCTGGGTCTGGCTGGACTCCACTTCGCCGGTCAACATCAAAGCCGGTAACGACAACGGCATGAATAATATCACCCACAGGCTTAATTTTATTGACTTCATGAGACAATCTTCCCGTCTAAAAATTCAATGGTGCGACCGGCATTGTCAGCAATGTCCGGTTCATGGGTCACAATGACAATGGTTTGTCCTCCGGCATTGAGGCTTTTTAATAATTCAATGATTTGCTCTGAGATGGCACTGTCTAAATTACCGGTGGGCTCATCGGCCAACAACACCGACGGGTTGTTAATCAGCGACCTGGCAATTGCCACCCGTTGAATTTGTCCGCCGGACATTTCATTGGGCATATGATGAATCCGCTCTCCTAAACCCACCTGATGGAGTAAATCTTTGGCCCGTTCAACCCCGCCGCGCTGTTGTTCCGGTGTGGCAAAACGCAATGGCACCAGGACATTATCCAAAGCTGACAAGCGTGGTAATAAATGAAAACCCTGAAACACAAAACCGATGTATTCATTGCGGATTTTGGACAAGGCATCATCATCCAAAATGCTCACATCCTGGCCCGCTAAGGTGTAGCGACCGGCGGTGGGTTTATCCATACAACCCAGAATATTGAGCATGGTGGATTTCCCCGAGCCTGAGCGACCCATAATGGCCACAAATTCACCTTCAGCAATGGTTAAATCCACACCATCCAGGGCACGGATGGTTTCACCCTGGGTGCGGTAAACTTTTGAAATGTTGTCCAGTTTTATCATGGGTATCAGGCGATTGTGCAGAGGATTCCTTTATTCGATGTTTATTATAAAAGCATACAACTGTTATGGTATAGGCCAAAGGTACTAATTTATTACAGATAGACTCGATGCAGCGTGAAAAGTGCTGTTTTTATGGAATACACATATCCAGAACGGCACTGAGTTGGTAGAAATAAGGGTTGTCGGTGGGAATCAGACCATGCGAAAACCATGGGGCCAGCAACACCCAAACACCGATAATTAACACAAACACCGCTGCCGAGCGTCGCCAAAAGTCCATAGAACTGCGCTGCACCATTTTACGTATCAGCCATTGAGAACCGAGCAAGGGCAGTACAGTCCCTAAGCCAAAAAACAACATAAACCGCATGCCGTCAAACAGGTTGGCAGTGGTGGCGGCAATAATCAGCATGCCATAAAGTAAACCACAGGGTATCAGTCCCCACAGCATGCCTTTAATAAAAGAAGCGGCACTGTTGTGGCGGTTTTGTAATGCTTTTAAACGGGCGGATACTTTGGACCAGCCGGGTAATGGTTTTTGAATGGTCAGTAAACGGTGGTTTTTAAAAAATAAAACGGCGGCAGTTAAAACCAACATCATGCCCATTAACAGCCGCAACCAGAACCCCCATTCAATCATCGGAATCGATAAACTGGCACCTTGCACCAATCCGGCAAACAACGCTCCCAATAGTGTGTAAGTGGCCACCCGACCTAAATTGGTGATAAGCACCTGGTGGGTGTTTTGTTTGCGACACAACGCCGCACACAAGCCGCCACACATCGCTATGCAATGAAAGCCGGAAAAAAAACCGATGATCAGGGGGGTCAAAAAAGCCATTAAAACGGGTTACTTGTCTTGTTTTATGTCATGTTCACGTTCCGACTGGTTTTGCTGCTTGTGCTGTTGTCGCCGTTGATAACGGTCTGCCGGGGTGTCGTCTTCTAAAATTGAATAGGCGGGTGAATCCAAATCATCAAACTGGTTTTTGTTTATCGCCCAGTGAATCGCCCACACCGCAACAACCACCAAAATCAGCGACAACACCACCAATACATAAATCATATTCATGCTTCACCTCGTAACACACGTCTGGAATTTAATACCACCAACAAAGAGCTCAACGACATCCCAATAGCCGCCATCCAGGGGGCCAACAGGCCCATCATCGCCACCGGGGTAACTGAACCATTATACAGCAGTGCCCAGAATAAATTTTGCTTGATGATACGCTGGGTTTTCTTGGCTGTGAATACCGCCTGTTTAATCGGCCCTAAAGAACGACCCAAAATAATCAAATCCGACGCCGAATGCGCCAAATGGGCCCCCTGCTTAAGACTGATGGAAACATCGGCTTGTGACAGCACCGGCGCATCATTGACCCCGTCACCCACCATAACACAGGGATGATTGTGTTGTTGTTGCTGTTCAATGGCCTTAATTTTATCTTCTGCCTGCATATTGCCCCGAAACTCGGGCACACTGAATTGTTGTGCCCAGGCTTTGACCGTGTCACTGTCATCTCCACTGATGATGGCCACATGTTTTTTATTTTTCTGCAACCATCGGAGTAATTCAGCGGCACCGGCGCGGGCTTCAACCCGCAAGGAAAAAATGGCGATTAGCCTGTCTTCACGGGCCAAATAAACCACTGTATCAGTGGCCTCGGCATCGTAATGTGGTACAGATATACCCACTGATTGTAACCACCGGGCACTGCCCATACGCCAGAGTTGATCGTGGATATAGCCGCTGACACCTCGACCGGTCAATTCTTTTGCCTCACGCACCGTCAGGCTGGTCGGCTGTCGAAATGCACTGGCCAGCGGGTGATTACTGATGCGTTGTAAAGCAGCCGCGATGGCTTCGGGGTTATCCACGGCTTCCACAGGATGTACTTTGGCCAGGGTTAAGCGGTCTTCTGTGAGGGTACCGGTTTTGTCGAAAAACCAATGTCGGCAGCGATGAATTTGCGACAAGGCTTCGGTGTTGTTTACCAGCACCCCTTGTTGTAATAATCTAATACCACCGGCGGTCAGCGCCGTGGGTGTTGCCAGGGATAGAGCACAAGGACAGGTGGCAATCAATACCGACAACACCACCGGCAATACCTGATCCGGTGCTTGATTAAGATACCACAGCCCGGTACCCACAGCCAGCAGCAGCACCACGGCAACAAAATAACCGGCAATGCGGTCCACTGATTGGAGGGTTTTGGGTTTTTTACTTTGTGCCAGCTCCATTAAATCCGCCAATTTGGACAAAAAAGTATTTTGGTTGTTGACAGTGGTTTGAATTAACACCTCATCATTCATCAACCGGGCGCCGGCATAAACAGTGTCGCCGATTGTTTTCTTCACCGGCGTCGATTCGCCAGTCAACAAAGACTCATCAAACCGACCGCTACCCGCAGTGATTTCACCGTCACAGGGTACCACTTGATTGGCTTTAATCATTAATTTATCGCCTTTTTTAACCTGATCAATCGGTATTTCTTCACGGCCCTGATGACCCATGCGCACAGCACTCACCGGAATCAGTGCATTGAGTGCCGAACGTACATCCATGCCTTTGTGTTTCACCGCCGATTCCACAAAACGTCCCAGCAACAAAAAGAAAATGAACATCGCCATGGAATCAAAATACACATGACCGTCATTCGTAAAACTGATATAGACACTGACAAAGTAGGCAATGCTGATGGACAGTGCCACCGGCACATCCATGCCCAAATGACGATTTTTCAGGTCGCGGATGGCGTTATGATTAAAGCTTTGTCCTGAATAAAAATAGACAATGGTGGCGATTAACAAACTGGTTAATCGAAAGAACTGCCGAATACCGGGATCCTGGGCCATCGATTCGGGGTTATACAGCGGCACCGCCAGGGTCATGATAAACATCATGCCAAAACCGGCCACCGCAATTTGTCTGAGTTGTTTTTTGCGGGCGATATCAGCCTGGTGGGCACTGTCTTGCTGGTACATCGGACGGTAACCAAGTCGCGCCACCCGGCCAAACAATTCACTTAATTTAATTTGCGCCGGATCAAACACAAGACGCATATTTTGGGTCACACTGTTGATCTGCAAATCCTGTACCCCGGGCAAATCCTTAAGCACTTTTTGAATCAGCCAGCCACAGGCACTGCAATACATACCCTCAACCTTAATGGTGACCTGTCGTAAACCTTCATCCGTTAACGGTGCCAATCGCTCAAACACCGCCGGTTCATCTAAGTGATGCCAGGAGTCGATGTCACTGTCAACCTGAGACCCCGGGGTTTTACCTTCACGGTACTGATAGAAATCGACATAGGATTCATCGGCCAAAAACCGTGCCACTGCCTGACAACCGATACAGCACATGGGTTGTTCAACCCCGTCTATGGTGGCGGTTAATTGGCAGTCAGCCGGTACCGGTTCCCCGCAATGGAAACAACGGTGGCTCATTACTCTTTATTAAGCTGGAATTTATTTTGCTTGGCAATCACTTGTGGCGCATTCTGCTTGGCAATATACACCGTGTAAAGACTGGCCACCACTGCGGTGGTGGGTAAAGCAATAATAAACCACACCCAGGCATGTTTGTACCAAGGTGCCGGTTG
>CAZLAW010000016.1:0-26454 GCA_964557625.1 uncultured Marinicella sp. | reverse complement strand
CCAAGCCATAATTCTGTTTTCTAACTGGTTAATTGCTTAAGACTATTTTATCAAAAATGGGCGAGTTTGGCTGATTTATGCAAAGGTCTCTTAATGTATGACGGTCGTTTTCAGGAAGCTGAACAGGCATTTGAGGCTTTGTTTAAACGGGCTGAATCAACATTTGTGAAAGTCCGAATCCAATCGAGTTTATCCAATTTATATGCTTTTAATCGAAATTACTGGTCGGTTTTTAATGCCTTGCAATATGTGGTTGAAGCTTTACCGAAACTCAAAAATAATGACTTAAAACACACCATTTATCTGGCCACTGCCAATAGTTATTTACTCACAGACCGCTATCATTTGGCACGGGAATTTGCGGAGGTTTTGCTTAATGATAATCCGGCACCTTATAAACGTTGTCGTGCTTTGACTTATCGGCAATTAGCTGACATTGAATTAAATAATACACAGGCAATTGAAGCAACTTTTTTCCAGAATATTTTTGAATTGTGTCAATCTCAACAACAGTATGCTATATCAGATATTTTGTCTTTACGGTGGTACGAATATCAGTTTAATCAACTTCCGGATGATACTTCGAATGAACAAATCAACGACCTGATTAATCGGGTTGAAAAGACTTGTCAGAATATCGATACTCAACAGTTTAATAGTATTTTAACCGGCAAAGATGCGTTGTTGGCGCAGTTGTATTTGGCCGCCGGGGATTTAAATCTGGCGCAGAATCATGCCCAAACGGTCATTAAAGATGCCGCCAAATTAGGGGATTCAAGGCACCTGCAAAAGGCTTATCAGGTGTTAGAGAACATTGCTAGGCAACAGGACAACTTTACCCTGGCCTATGAATATTTAAACCAGCGCAGTGATGTTGAGCGTGCCTTAATGAAAGATGCTTTGGATAAGCAGGTGGCTTATGCCTCAGTACAGCATGATTTAATGGCCAAGGAAATCCAGTTACAGCAACTCAGTCAGTCCAATGAATTACTGAAAACCCAACAAGCCCTGGCAGCCAAGGAGAACCTCAATCAAAAGCTGATTATGGCCTGGCTGGCTTTAATGGTGGGTTTATTGCTGTTCTGGGTGGTGCGAGCCATCATTAAACGCAAAAAACTGGAGTCGTTGGTGGAGATTGACCACCTCACCAAGATATTGAACCGTAAAGGCCTGGAAGATCATGTGGGCCAGTTACTGACCCGCAAAGCCGGACAGCGCCAACCGGTGCATTTGGCGATTATGGATTTAGACCATTTTAAAAAGATTAACGATGATTGCGGCCATTTAACCGGTGACTGGGTATTAAAGTACGTGATTTATCACATCAAATCAACGTTGCCCGAGGGCATGATACTCGGGCGATTGGGTGGTGAAGAATTTGCCATTATCGGCAGTGGTTTTAGTTTAAGCACCATGACCGAATACTTAGAAAAGATGCGCTCGCTGGTTAAAAATTTGGACTACGGTGAATCAGAACAGCCGATTACCTTGTCTGCCAGCTTCGGCGTGGCGTCCTCAGACACCGCCGGCTACTCCCTGCAAATGCTGTTAACCCAAGCCGATTTAGCCCTCTACCAGGCAAAACACAACGGTCGTGATCAAGTGGTGATTTACAAACCTGATGGGACCGAACCGCCCACCGTCCCTGACAGTCCCAAGTCCTAAACAATCTCAAATCGGGCGGCCACAGTAAACGATTTAATACATATGAAGCAACGTTTAATCTGAACGGCGTTGGCGGTATTTTTGGATGTTGCTTTGGAACAGAGCGCGAATCAGCTTATCGGGAAATAAGCGCGTCATTAGGGCGATAAGTTGGTTGCGCCAGCCATTGATTTTAACCGGTTTGTTGTTTTCCAGGGCGGTTAAACTTTGACGCACCACTTCATCGGCGGTCATCCAGAGTGATTTTGACAGGCTGTTCATGCGGCTGCGGGTACCGTTAACGTCATGAAATTCAGTGTAGGTGAATCCCGGACAAACCGCGGTGACATGGACCCCGAAATCTTTGGCTTCCAGATGCAAAGAATGGGCAAACTTTATCACAAATGATTTCATTGGTCCGTACAGGGTATGTCCGGCGGTGGGTGGTGCCAGACCCGCCAGTGATGCGACCTGTAAAATACCACCGGTGCCGGCTTTTTTCATGGCCGGATAAAATAAATGGCTTAATTTCACCACATTGTTGAGCATCACATTCAACTGTGCCTGATGGGTGGCCCAATCCACTTGATCAAAATCCCCGGGCACACCATAACCGGCATTGTTAATCAGGGTATACACCGGCCATTGGTTGTTTTGGCATTGCTCAAAAATTTGATCCGGCGCAGCGTCATGGGCCAAATCTGCGACCAGGTAGTGGACTTCAATACCATGTTGAGCGGTCAGTTCTTCAGCTATTTTTTGCAAGCGCTCTGCACGCCTGGCCACCAAAATTAACGGTGTATTTTTAGCCGCCAGTTGTTCGGCAAAGGCCAGGCCCAAACCGGCGGAAGCGCCGGTTATCAGGGCGAATTGGGGGTTTGACACAGTGTTATTTCAGGTCTAAGACCGGTAACCGATTTTCTTTTAAGGTGGCGTAGTAGTAAGCCAGGTTTTGAATTTCTTCATCCGTTAAGGTGGCGGCAAAACCTGCCATAATGGCGTTGCTGCGTTTACCCGAACGATAATCTTTCAAAGATTTCACTAAGTAATCCACATATTGACCGGCGAGGTTGGGATAGGTTGGGATAATCCCCACACCATCCAGACCGTGGCAAGACGCACAGACTTGTTCCGCTTTCTTTTTACCGGCTTCCTTGTCAAAAGCCAGCGATACGCTGCTGACCAGTAGGGTTGAGATGAACAACGCCATAGAAATCAATTGAGTAATTTTTGAATGTTTCATTGTTTATCCTGTTTGTCTTGACCAAGTTGTGAAAAATAGGCGGCGATGTCGCTGATATCCTGATCGCTCAGGCTACCGGCTTGCGCTTGCATGGTCCCGTGTTGACGGGAACCGTTTCGGTAATCCTTTAACGCTGTTTCCAAGTAGGCGGCATGTTGACCACCAATTTTCGGCACATGGTAATTGGGATAAGAATTTTTGTATTTCGGAATGCCGTGGCAGCCGGTACAGGTGTAGGCGATTTGCTCACCACGAACCGCATCACCTTCAGCCATCACCGGGCCGAAAGAAAACAACAAACACAACACAATAACTTTCTGCATGATAAACCAATGAAAATTAAAAAGGCCATTATAAGCAGGAATGGTAAGTGACTCAATTGTTAAAAGTCATTTTTACTGAACTTTAGGGTTAAAAATAATAACGATTCATTAACGTTCTATTAATTTTAGTGGGTTATAATGCGCGCATCGAATAAATCGCACCATTTAACCGGTTTTTCCCGGTTGTTTGGACTTGAATATTAAAGGCCAAGCAACCATATTTTACTTACTTTTTTAAAGGTACTATTATGAAAAAATTGATTACATTAGCAACTTTATTATTGTCATTGGGCTTGGTTACTGCCGTTAACGCCAAAACCTGTGAACTGGAAATTGACAGCAACGACCAAATGCAATTTAACAAGTCTGAATTGACCGTTGGTGCAGATTGCACTGAAGTCAAATTAACCTTAACCCATTCCGGCACCATGGCTGCCAACGTGATGGGTCACAACTGGGTGTTGACCCAAACCGACGACATGCAATCAGTGGCCACAGCCGGTATGTCCACCGGTTTGGAAAATGACTACATGCCGGAAGACATGTCTAAAGTCATCGCCCACACTGAAATCATCGGTGGTGGCGAAAGCACATCCGTTACTTTTGATGTGTCAGAATTATCTAAAGACGTTAATTATTCTTTCTTCTGCAGTTTCCCCGGTCACTGGGGCGTGATGAAAGGTAAATTTATCATCGAATAAGGTTTAATCTTATAAACCAAGTAAATCCCGGTTCACTCCCGGGATTTTTTTTGCCTAAAATTAGGCTTAAACAACCCGGACTTCTTCTTCCAGGGTGATGCCGAATTTTGATTTGACGGCTTTTTTGGCGGATTGAATGAGGGTGAATATGTCCTGGTGGGTGGCCCGGCCGTAGTTGACCAGGATCAGGGCGTGTTTGTCGTAGAAACCGGCATCGCCGTGGCGTTTGCCTTTGAAGTGGCATTTTTCTAACAGCCAGGCGGCGCTGATTTTTTGTAGTTCGGGTTTGCCCGGTACCGGGTAGAAGGGCATTTTTTTGTGTTTTTGGGCTAGTTTTTCAGCCTGGTGTTGTTCAATAACGGGGTTTTTGAAAAAGCTGCCCGCGTTGGGTAATTGGGCGGGATTGGGCAATTTGGATTGGCGAATTTCGATGACCGCTTTGGCCACGTCGGCATAGCTTGGGTTGTTGATGTTGCTTAAATGCCGGTTAAGGGCCGGGTAGTCTAAATTAACCGATCGATGAGGTCGCAAATCCAGTCCCACACGGCTGATAATCCAGGGTTGATCGTGGTATCTGAACAGGCTGTGGCGATAGCTGAAATGGCATTCTTCATTGCTTAAACGGTGGTAGCCGCCGGTTTGCCAGTTATACACTTCCACCCACACCAGAACATCTTTTAATTCCACACCATAGGCGCCAATGTTCTGAATCGGTGCAGCGCCCACGGTACCCGGAATCAGAGCCAGGTTTTCTATGCCGCCCAGTTGTCTGCTGACTGCCCACACCACCAGTTCATGCCAGGAGGTACCGGCCCAGGCAACCACCAGATTATCCACAATTTGAATGTGATTACGGGGTTGAATATGGGCCACCAGCCGGTTAATTTCGGGACTGAGTAATACATTGCTGCCACCGGCCAACACCAAAACTTCAGATACTTTAAGGTCTCTTGGTAAGCCTTCTAAATCGCTGAGGGAATTAACCGGAACATAACGCTCACAGACACTCTCAAGCCCTAAGGTGTTGAATTGTTTAAGGTTGTGTTGTGGTTCCATGGGTTTGTGCTAACCAGTGGTTTATGTCATGTATCAAACGGGGACCATGGTAAATAAAGCCACTGTAAATTTGAATTAAATCGGCGCCGGAATCAAAACGTTGTTGGGCGTCTGCCACATCCATGATACCACCGACCGCAATAATTGGAAACTCCGATCCCAGGTGGGCACGCATGGTTTGGAGGGTTTGAGCGGATTTTTGTTTCAGTGGTGCGCCACTGAGTCCACCGCTTTGGTCAATAAGTGATGGCTCGCTGGTGAGGCTGTCCGGTCTTGAAACCGTGGTGTTGGTGCAAATCAATCCATCAATTTGGGTGGCTTGCAGTACCCGGGCGATGGCTTTTAACTGATCATTTTCTTCGTCCGGTGAAATTTTCACCACCAGGGGGGTGTAGCGACCGCTTTTTTTATGGGCCTCAAATTGGGCTTGTTTTAATCCCGATAGTAAGTGATTGAGGCTGTCCTGGCTTTGCAAAGCCCGTAAATTCGGGGTGTTGGGTGAGGAAATATTGATGGTGATGTAATCGGCCAGGGCATGGGTTTTTTGAAAACCAATGAGATAATCATCCAGCGCGTTGTCGTTGTCCGTGTCTTTGTTTTTGCCGATATTGATGGCTAAAACACCTGAAAAACGGCTTTTTTGAACCTGTTTAACCAGGTAATCCACACCCTTGTTATTAAAGCCCATGCGATTAATAATGGCCCGGTCCTGGGCCAGCCGAAATAACCGGGGTTTGGGGTTGCCGGCTTGTGGTTTTGGTGTCACGGTCCCGACTTCAAGAAACCCAAAACCCAACCGGCTTAATCCGCTGATGGCATCGGCATTTTTATCAAAACCGGCAGCCAGGCCGACCCGGCCGGGAAACTGAATGCCCATCAGTTCAATGGGCGCGGTTGGTTGATGGCAGGGTGTTAATTTAGCCAAAGGGCTGGCCAGTGAGCGGATCGCCAGATCATGCGCGGTTTCTGCCGGTAGTTGTTGTAACAAGCGGCTGACCAGAGCGCTAATCATAATAAAAAAACCCCATAAAGCAGGGCGCTTGATGGGGTTTTGGCTACAATATTAACCATGTTTATATATCAAACTTAATACCTTGTGCTAAAGGTAAATCCGTTGAATAGTTAATGGTGTTGGTTTGACGGCGCATATATGCTTTCCAGGCATCGGAGCCGGCTTCACGTCCGCCACCGGTTTCTTTTTCACCGCCAAAGGCGCCGCCAATTTCAGCACCGGAGGTGCCGATGTTGATGTTGGCGATACCACAATCACTGCCGCTGGCCGACAGAAACTGCTCGGCCTGGCGAATGTCGTTGGTAAAAAGGGCCGAGGACAAGCCATGGGCCACACTGTTATGTTGCTCAATGACTTCATCTAAATCTGAATAGGTCATAACATACAAAATCGGGGCAAAGGTTTCGGTTTGTACCACCTCCCAGTCTGATTCGGCTTTAATAATACACGGTTCAACAAAGAACCCAGGACCATCACCATAGGGTTTGCCGCCGGTTAACACTTCGCCGCCGGCTTCTTTGGCGCGATTAACCGCGTTTAAAAACATTTGAACCGAAACACCGTCAATGAGTGGCCCCATCAGCGTATCTTTATCCAGCGGGTTGCCGATTTTAACTTGTTGATACGCATTGACCACTTTGTCAATCAATTCATCGGCAATGTCTTCATGCACAAATAAGCGACGGGTGGTGGTACAACGTTGGCCGGCGGTGCCCACAGCGCCAAATACGATGGCCGGTACCGCTAATTTTAAATCTGCTGATTTATCCACAATTAAACCGTTGTTACCGCCCAGTTCAAGCAGCGAACGGCCCATGCGTTTAGCCACCTGGACACCCACCTGCTTACCCACCTGGGTGGAGCCGGTGAACGACAATAAATCGACCCGGGTGTCATCGACAAAGGTTTTCGCCAATTCATTACCACCGTCGTTAAACAGCATAAAGATTGGCGGATAACCGTGGTCTTTTAAGGCTTTGTTACAAATATTTTGTACCGCAATGCCGCATAACGGGGTTTTAGGGCTGGGTTTCCACACCGAAATATTGCCGCAAATGGCCGCAATAAAGGCATTCCAGGACCACACCGCCACCGGAAAGTTAAAGGCTGAAATAATGCCCACAACACCTAAGGGGTGCCATTGATCATACATGCGGTGACCGGGGCGCTCAGAATGCATGGTGTTGCCGTAAAGCATACGTGACTGGCCCACGGCAAAATCAGCCATGTCAATCATTTCCTGTACTTCACCGTCACCTTCTGATTTGATTTTGCCCATTTCCGCCGACACCAAAGAGCCCAGTGCACCTTTATGCTTGCGCAGGGCATCTGCCACCAGGCGCACCGCTTCGCCCCGTTGGGGGGCAGGAACCCGGCGCCATTCTTTGGCTGCAGCTTGTGCGGTTTTGATGACTTGTTCATAATCGGCTTCACTGGCGGAATAAACGCTGCCCAATAATTCACCGGTGGCCGGGTTATGGGATTCAATTAAACCGGCCGATTCATCGCTTGACCACGCATCGCCGGTGTAGGTGCCGGGGTTAATGTCTTTGAGACCTAATTCTTGTAAAAATTTCATTGATAACTCCGTTATACTTTTTCAATCATTTCGGGGATAACCTTAAATAAATCACCCACCAGGCCAATATCGGCCACTTCAAATATGGGGGCGTCGGCATCCTTATTAATGGCGACAATGGTGCCGGCATCTTTGATACCGGTAAGATGTTGAATTGCACCTGAAATACCAAAACACATATACAGTTCCGGGGCGATAATTTTGCCCGTCTGACCCACTTGCATGTCATTGGGCACATATCCGGCATCCACGGCAGCACGTGAGGCACCGGTGGCGGCACCGATTTTATCTGCCAGTTCAAACACCATATCAAAATTTTCTTTCGAGCCGACCCCGCGACCACCGGAAATAACTTTAGCGGCAGTTTGTAAATCAGGACGGTCTGAATCGCCGCTGGCCAGTTTGACAAACGCTGTGTGTTCAGCCGCCGTTGCTAAGCGACTTTCTTCAACTTCAGCCGAACCACCGGTGGTTTTATCCGCTTCATACGAAGCGGTACGCACCGTGGCCACTTGATGACCACTGTCGGTGGTAACAGTAATAATGGCGTTACCGGCATAAATCGGGCGCTTATAGGTGTTGTTGTCAATCACTTCCATAATATCACTGATTTGATTAACACCCATTAAGGCCGCCACCCGCGGCATCACATCTTTACCAAAGGTGGTGGACGGCCCCCAGATGTGGCTGTAATTTTTTCCTAACTCAGCCACCGTGGGGGCAATGGAGGCGGCCAGTTGATCGTGGTCGTTTTCACAGGTCACGACCTGCACACTGCCAACCCCTTCAAATTGAGCCAGTTCCTGAGCCAGTTCGGCATGGGGTGCAAATAACACCATGTCAATGGTGTCGGTATTGAGTTGTTTTGCCGCCGATAAGACTTTGGCGGTGGATTGGTTGATGCTGTCACCATTGTGTTCAGCGAGAATTAAAACTTTGTTCATAATAACCCCTTGTCTTTTAACATCGTCACTAATTCATCCACCGATTCAACCATCACACCTTTTTGGCGCGGTTGGGGTGGTTCGTATTGGGTCGCTTCAATGCGATGACCGCTGCGCTGCGGTGCCAGCTCATCAATGGCCAGTGTTTCCAATGGTTTTTTCTTGGCCTTCATAATATCCGGTAACTTCACAAATCGCGGCTCATTGAGGCGCAAATCAGTGGATATCACCGCCGGTAATTCCACTTCGATGGTTTGTAAACCGGCGTCCACCTCACGGGTGGCCTGTAAACCCTTATCGGTGAATTCAATTTGTGACACAAACGTGGCTTGAGGACGATTCCAAAGTGTGGCCAACATTTGCGGGGTTTGGTTGTTGTCATCATCAATGGCTTGTTTACCGGTAATGACCAGACCGGGTTGTTCTTTTTCAATCACTTTGAGCAATACTTGTGCGGCCTGTAGCGGTTGAACGGCCTGGTCGGTGTTGACCAAAATGGCCCGATCGGCGCCCATGGCCATGGCTGTTCTGAGTTGTTGCTGAGATTCATCACCGCCGATGGTGACCACCACCACTTCATCAGCTTTGCCTTGCTCTTTGATGCGCAGGGCTTCTTCAACAGCAATTTCATCAAATGGGTTAATGCTCATTTTGACACCGTCAGTGGCGACACCTGAGCCGTCCGGTTTAACCTGGACGCGAACGTTGTAATCCACAACGCGTTTAATGGCGACAAGTATTTTCATAAATTGAGTGCTTTGTAAAAGGCGCTGAATTATAGCACTTAAGACTTAAAAATTCATCAGCAGTGACTGACTGAATGGTGCTTTAGTTAAATTTTTTAAAGCCGCTTTTAAAATTTTTTACATAACGTTGTAATATTAATCGTCGGGTGAGGAGCACCGGTTTGGGAATGGGCCAGGATAACAGCCAGCCCAGCATCATTTCAGGGCTGTATTTCATTACAACAAATAAATGCGCCAGGGATTTGCGCCAGCCGACAAAGTGTTTATTGATGTAAATATGTTTGGCTGCCAAGGCAGCACTTTTACTGCGGACCCGATCGGCTGTTCGGTGTTTGCTGGAGACACCATGGTGATGCAACCAGGTGGTTTGGCCGGTGACACCAGCGCTGAGGTTTTTTTGAGCGGCGCGGTAACATAAATCCACATCTTCCATAAACATAAAAAAATCCTCATCCCAACCGCCTAATTGCTTAAAATCATTGTGACGCATTAAGATGACGGCGCCGGAAATCCAGTCACAGATTGAAACAGCATTGTTTTCAGTATTTTGTTTAGGGTGTTTAAATAATCCACCCAATAAAGGAATGTATCGCCACAGGTCAGGGAATCGGCCACCAATGTTTTGGTTTTTGCCTTCTGCGTTCACTTGTTCGGGCGCCAGTAAATCGACACCATGGTTTTGATAGACCTGTAGCAGTTGGTTTAAACCGTCAGGGGGTATTACAATATCAGGATTACAGAAAAGTAAACAATCACCCTGCGCCCGGGCAGCCCCTAAATTACAACCGGCAGCAAAGCCCTGGTTGTTGGCGGCATCAATCCAATAAACCTCGATTCCGTGCCTGTTCAGAGACCGGTTTATAGCACTGAAATCAGGTTTGACCAGGGTTGAGTTGTTGTTCACAATAATGAGTTCTATCGATTTAATCAGCGATGGATCTGGTTGTTGCTTTAAAACACTGCGAAGCAGGTTTACCAGCACCTGCCAACTGTTATAGTTAACTGTAATGATGGACAGTGAAGCGGTCATGGGTTTTAGTTATAATCGAAAATTGCGCCATTATAACGTATTCAATGGGGCTGACCCATGAGGTGCCTTCTGCTATAATTGAGCGTTTTTTACGGATGCCATAAACAATGCAGGAAAAATGGTTAGTCACCGGTGGTGCCGGCTTTATTGGCGGTAATTTTGTGTTGCGTCAAGTGTTGAAACACAACAGAGCCGTCATTAATCTTGATAAGCTTACCTATGCAGGAAACCTGGACACTTTATCCGAACTTCAGGACCATCCCTTGCATCACATGGTGCATGGTGATATTCAAGACCATTCATTGCTGAATCAATTGTTTCAAGAACAACAACCTGATGCGGTGGTGCATTTTGCCGCAGAATCCCATGTGGATCGTTCCATAGAAGGTCCCAAGGATTTTATCGACACTAATGTCGTGGGTACGTTTAACCTGCTGCAAGCGGCGTTGGCCTATTATCAAAACCTGAGTCCCGACCGGCAGCAGCATTTTCGTTTTTTGCATGTGTCCACGGACGAGGTTTATGGTTCGCTGGGCGACACCGGTTTGTTTACGGAAACCACGCCTTATGCACCCAATTCGCCGTATTCAGCTTCTAAAGCCGCTTCCGACCACCTGGTGCGGGCTTATCACCACACCTATGGTTTGCCGGTGCTCACCACCAACTGCTCCAATAATTACGGGCCCTACCAATTTCCGGAAAAATTGATTCCTTTGATGATAGATAAAGCCTTAACGGGACAAGATTTGCCGATATACGGAGATGGTAAAAATATCCGCGACTGGCTCTATGTGGAAGACCATTGCCGCGCCATCGAAACAGTCATCGAACACGGCCGTTTAGGCGAAGTGTATAATGTCGGTGGCAATGAAGAATGGCAAAACATTGATATCGTTCACGCTGTTTGTGACTGTTTAGATCGCTTAAAACCGGCTGAAAAATCGTACAAAGAACAGATTACATTCGTCCAGGATCGGCCCGGCCATGACAGAAGATATGCCATTGATTCCAGCAAGTTACAGAATGAACTTAACTGGAAACCTCAGGAAACATTTGAATCAGGACTGGAAAAAACCGTTCAATGGTATTTAGACAACCAGACCTGGGTTCAGCGGGTTAAGGACGGCAGCTACCAGGGTCAACGTTTGGGTGAAGGCCTGACACATTCAGAGGAAATCGCATGAACCGAAAAGGCCTTATTTTAGCCGGTGGATCAGGCACCCGTTTGTATCCTTTGACCCATTCCATCAGTAAACAATTGTTACCGGTTTATGATAAACCGATGATTTATTATCCGTTAAGTACCTTAATGAGTGCCGGAATACGTGAGGTGTTGATTATTAACACGCCCCATGAACAACCGCTGTTCAAGGCATTATTGGGCGATGGTTCACAATGGGGCATGGACTTACATTATGCGGTACAACCGGAGCCGGGCGGGTTGGCGCAGGCGTTTATTATTGGTGAAGATTTTATTGGCAAAGACCCATCCTGTCTGATTTTGGGTGATAATATTTTTCATGGTGCCGGAATGCGTCAGTTGATGCGTAATGCCGGTGAGCGTGAAACCGGCGCCACGGTGTTTGGTTATCGGGTGCATGATCCCGAGCGCTATGGCGTAGCGGCTTTTAATAAAGATGGTCAGGTGATTGATTTAGAAGAAAAACCGGCCAAGCCCAAATCCAATTATGCGGTCACCGGACTTTATTTTTATGATAATCAGGTGGTGGATATGGCCAAATCATTAAAACCTTCACCACGTGGTGAACTGGAAATAACCGATTTAAATAAAGTCTATTTACGGCAACAAAATCTGCAGGTGGAATTGATGGGTCGCGGTTTTGCCTGGTTGGATACCGGCACCCACGACTCACTGGCGGAAGCCACCAATTTTATTTCCACCATAGAGCGCCGGCAGGGCATCAAGATTGCCTGTCCGGAGGAAATTGCCTACAACCAGGGCTGGATCAGTGCCGAACAGGTGCTGCAATTGGCTGAGCCGATTAAGAAAAATGGTTACGGTCAATACCTGATATCGTTGATTAAACACTAACCATGAAGGTTATTGAGACAAGCATTCCCGGCGTCATCATCATCGAACCAAAGGTATTTGGTGACCACCGTGGCTATTTTATGGAATCCTGGCAACAACAGCGTTATCGAGACATCGGTATCGGGTCTGATTTTGTGCAAGCCAATGTGTCGAAATCTGCCCATGGTGTGTTGCGTGGTTTGCATGTGCAAAACCCCAACCCACAAGGTAAACTGGTGCAGGTGTTGGTTGGTGAAGTGTATGATGTGGCGGTTGATATTCGCTATGAATCACCCACTTTCGGACAAGCCGTGGGCGTTAAGCTGAGTGCCGATAACCACCGCCAGTTTTATGTGCCTGAGGGTTTTGCTCATGGGTTTTGCGTGTTGTCGGACTATGCTGTGTTCAGTTATATGTGTACCGACTATTACAACCCGGAAGCCGAGTTTTCAATTGCCTGGGATGACCCGGATATCGGAATTCAATGGCCGATTAATTCACCGCAATTGTCCGCCAAAGATCAGGCAGCTCTGAAACTGGCGCAAATCCCCGCCGAACAGTTACCGCGCTTTCAGCTATGAAGATTTTACTGACCGGCGCAGACGGCCAGGTGGGTTTTGAGTTATGGCGCACCCTGCAATTTAACCGTGAAGTGATTCCCACCACATCAAACGGCCGTGACGTCAACGGTATGAGCACCATCAAGTTTGATATGATGGATGTCGATGATGTGGCGAACAAATTAGAGGCCATTGCACCGGATGTGATTTGTAATGCAGCGGCTTATACTGCGGTTGATCAGGCAGAAACGGAACAACAAGCAGCACACCGTATGAATGCCGAGGCGGTGGCGCAAATGGCGGAATTTTGTCGTCAGAAAAAATTACTCATGGTTCATTATTCCACGGATTATGTGTTTTCCGGTAATGACCGAAGATTTCCGTGGCGCGAGCAAGACCCGATAAACCCACACTCTGTTTATGGTCAAAGCAAAGCCGACGGTGAACAAGCTTTGATTGACAGTGGATGTGAGCACATGATTTTTCGCACCGCCTGGGTGTACAGCACACGGCGTCACAATTTTTTAAAAACCATGCTAAAACTGGCGCAATCCCATGATGAGCTCAAAGTGGTCAACGATCAACAGGGCACACCCACCTGGGCCAACACCATTGCGCTGGCGACCATGTTGGCTTTAAATATCCCGGAAACCGGTGTGTATCATTTAACCGCCGCCGGTCACACCACCTGGTATGGTTTTGCCAAACGTATTTTTGATCAAGCGTTGCGCATTGGTTTGTTGGACAAAAAACCAACACTGAAGCCGGTGACCAGTGAACAATTTCCAACCGCGGCCACCCGACCGCATTATTCCGTACTGGATTGCCAAAAGTTTTCAGGTACCTTTAATGTTAAACTACCCCATTGGCAAACAACTTTACAACTATGTATGCAAAGGATGACACCATGACAATTATTCCCGTAATTTTATCCGGTGGCGCCGGCACCCGTTTATGGCCGGTGTCCCGCAAAGCTTACCCCAAACCCTTTATGCAATTGTCTAACGGCCAAAGCCTGGCCGCCATGACTTTTGATCGGGCACTTAACGTGGCCACCGAAGATACGGTGCTGACGGTCACATCCCGGGATTATTATTTTTTGTGTAAGGATATTTACCGCGCCAACCCGGATGCGGACATGGACAAACAGTATTTCTTACTGGAGCCAAGTGGCCGTAATACAGCCCCGGCGATTGCTTTAGCGGCTTTACAAACACAACAGCTTTACGGCGATGAGGCGGTGATGGTGGTGATGCCGTCAGATCATCTGATTAAAGACCAGGCTTTATTTGTGGAAACGGTCAAAAAAGCGGCCCGGCAAGCAGCGCAAGGTTATCTGACCACCTTTGGCATTTATCCGACAGCACCGGAAACCGGTTATGGTTATATTAAAGCCGGTCGTGCCCTGGGTGGGGAAGGTGTGTCTGAAATTGAAGAATTTGTGGAAAAACCCGATTTAGCCACCGCCCAAGAATATCTGGCGTCGGGTGATTACAGCTGGAATTCGGGGATGTTCTGCTTCCAGGTGGGAGCTTTATTAGACGCTTTTGAACAAACTGCACCGGAGGTCTTATCCGCTGCCAGGGAATGCTTTAAGGCGGTTGACAGCCAACAGCAGCAAATTGAATTTGATGCCGAGTTATTTAAACAATTACCGGATATTTCCATTGATTACGCGGTGATGGAAAAAGCGCCAAAACGGGCGGTGATTGATTCGCGCTTTGACTGGAATGACATTGGTTCCTGGAATGCCATGGCCGGTTTATTGGACAGTGATGAAAGTGGTAATCGCATTGAAGGCAAAGCGGTGACGGTGGATGCCAGAAACAACTACATTCGCGCCGGTGATCGGCTGGTGGCGGTGGTTGGGGTGGATGACCTGATGGTGGTGGACACCACCGATGCGGTATTGATCGCGCATAAGAACAAATCGCAAGGGGTTAAAGATGTGGTGCAATTTTTAAAAGCGAAAGCCCACGATGCCGCCATTTACCACACCACGGTACACCGACCCTGGGGCAGCTACACCATTTTAGAAGATGAAGATGATTGTAAAGTGAAGCGCCTGGTGGTGAAACCCGGACAGGTTTTATCCTTACAAAAACATTACAAACGCAGTGAGCACTGGACGGTGGTCACCGGCACTGCCAAAGTACGGGTCGGTGACGATGAATTTATGCTCAACGAAAATGAATCGGTGCACATTCCGGTGGAAACATTGCACCGACTGGAAAACACCACCGACACAGACATCGCCTTAATCGAGGTCCAATGCGGCAGTTACTTCGGAGAAGATGACATCGTCCGTTATGAAGACATCTATGGCCGTGTCAAAGACCAAAAAGCCCAATAATGGATAAAGCAGACTTAGAAAAAGCCACGCAAGTGGCCCGTTACGCCGCCGCCCAAGCCGCCGGCGGTATTCGTTCGTACTACATGAACAAAGATAATGTGACGGAAATCAAAGCTGACAACAGTCCGGTAACCGTGGCTGATAAAGAGGTGGAAAAAACCATTATCAGAATCATAAAAGAAGCCTATCCGGCGCATAATTTTTATGGTGAAGAATATGGTCGAGACAGTGAAGACAGTGATTACTTATGGTTGATTGATCCGATTGACGGCACCAAAAGTTTTGTCCGCGGTTATCCGTTTTTCTCCACTCAAATCGCCTTAATGTACAGAGGTGAATTGGTATTAGGCGTATCCCACGCACCGCTGATGGATACTCAGGCCTATGCCTTTCAGGGTGGCGGTGCTTTTTTAAACGGTGAACCGGTCCGGGTGCAGACCAAGTGGATTGAGCACAGCTCCTGTGTCTCCACCGGAAATATTCAGTCACTGATTAAAAATAATTGGGCCCAATTGGGTCAGCTTTTGCTAAAATTCAGCAAAATACGCGGCTATGGTGATTTTTATCATTATCACTTACTGGCCGGCGGTCAAATTGATTTGGTGATAGAAAGTGATGTCAATATTCTCGACATCGCTGCGTTAACTGTGATTGTTCGTGAAGCCGGTGGTATTATTACCGATTTCAACGGACAATCAATTGGATTGGAAACCACGGATGTGGTGGCCGGTAATCAAACAACCCATGCCATGGCAATGGATTATTTATCATGAAAAGTTTATTAAGCTCGGTGGAACAACTGGCGGTCAAAGCTGGTGACGCGATTATGGATATTTATGAATCAGATGATTTTTCAGTGGAACACAAATCTGATGATTCACCCTTAACCCGTGCCGATCTGGCCGCCCATCACTGTATTGTGGAAGGTTTACAAAATCTGCAGCAAAACTATCCGATTTTATCGGAAGAATCGGCGGATATCGATTTTAATGAGCGCAGACAATGGCAGCGCTACTGGCTGGTGGATCCATTAGATGGCACCAAAGAATTTATCAAAAAAAATGGTGAGTTTACGGTCAACATTGCGCTGATTGATGACGGCCGGCCGATTTTATCGGTGGTGTATGTACCGGCCCAATCCCTCAGTTATTCAGCCGCACAGGGCGTCGGTGTTTTTAAACGGGATAACGGCCAAAAACAGACCATAAAGGTGATGAAAAACAGCCGCTTTAAGCCCACTGTGGTCGGCAGCCGTTCACATCCCAGTGATGAGTTAAAGGCGTATTTAGACCGCCTGGGGCAACATGAGCTGGTGCCGATGGGTAGCTCACTGAAGTTTTGTCTGGTGGCCGAAGGTAAAGCCGATTTGTATCCGCGCTTAGGCCCCACATCAGAATGGGACACCGCGGCTGCGCAATGTATTGTCGAACAAGCCGGTGGTCAGGTGGTGACTTTTGATGGTCAGCCTTTACGCTATAACCAAAAAGAATCATTGCTCAACCCCCATTTTTTGGTGTTTGCTGACACCGGGAAAAATTGGATTGATGTCTGAGTTATAACACCTTCATTAACCGTTTATTAAAACAGGCTTGTTATAATAAGCGGATGAAACCCATTCTCATCCTGAAACACACCGTTCTGCTGTGGTTACTGCTGTTTGGCAGCCTCAGTGTTGTTGTGGCCAAATCGGATGCCCAATATCGATTTGATGTTCAGGGTGTGGATAAAGATCTTGCGGGTAACGTTCTGATATTCCTCAATAACCTGAGCTTATCCTGTGATGCCTCTGAACGGATGCGTGAAGGTATTAAACAGAAAATTCCTGAACAAGTACAACTGGCGTTGCAACCCTATGGTTATTACCGGCCCCGGGTTGAAGACATCGAAATGCAGCCTGAAAACGGTTGTTGGCTGGTGCGGGTCAAAGTGGCCCCGGGAGAACCGGTGCGTATACGACAGTTATCGGTTAACGTGGAAGGTCCGGGCCAGGACCATGAAAAAATTCAAAACATCGACGTCAGCCGTTTTTTAAGCAAAGGCCGGGTCTTTGTTGATCCTGATTACCAGGCGTTAAAACAAACCTATCGTCAGTGGGCCAATGATTATGGTTTTTTGGATGCCCACTTCAGTCAACATCGGGTGGATGTTTTTACGCAACAACTGGCCGCAGATATTGCCCTGACTTTTGAAACCGGCCCCCGTTATCGTTTGCAAGCGCTGGTGGTTGATCAAAAGCCGGATTTTTTAAATCCACGGTTTTTACACGGTCTGGTGGGTTTAGAAACAGGACAGTATATCAATAACCAGGATTTAATCGAAGTCAGAAAACGGCTGGTGGCCAGTCGATATTTTGACAACATCAGTGTCAGTTTTGGCGATAAAAATACCGAAAAAGCTACGGTTCCGGTGCGGGTCCTGGTGACCCCCGGTTATCGCATTGACTATTCAGTGGGCCTTGGCTATACCACTGATACGGGGGCCCGATCTACTTTTGAATACCAACATCATCGACTTAATGAACGTGGTTTTCAGCTCAGCACAAAACTGCAACTGGCACAGGTTAATAATGAGTTCACCGCCCGCATGAAGTTTCCTTCCATCAGTAACCCCGATGAAAAATGGTATGAAGCTCAACTGGGTCATCGTCAGGAAAATAATGATGTGTATAAAGCGGATACCACCAAAATCGGTCTATCACAAACCCGTTTACAAACACACCAATGGCAAAACATTAATTTTATTGATGTTTTAAAGGAAACCTATACCTTTGCAGAACAAAAAGCCACCACGCAATTGCTGGTTCCCGGTACGGCCTGGACCTATCAGGATGTGGATAATCCATTAAACCCGCGTTTTGGTTTTAAAGCACAGATGGACTTTAAGTTGGCCACGGAGGATTTGTTGTCAGACATGAGTATGGTGCAAGTCAGCGGTCGGGTTAAAAGCATACTGCCGGTGGCGAGTCAGGACCGATTAATTTTGCGTGCTGAAATTGGCACCACAGCGACCAGTGATTTTAATCAACTGCCGGCCACCTACCGCTATTTTGCCGGTGGTGATCAATCGGTACGCGGTTTTGATTACAAACGCCTGTCACCCCAAATAGACGGGATCAATATTGGCGGCAAACATCTGGCAGTGGCCAGCGTGGAATATGAACATAGGTTGTTTGATAACTACGCGCTGGCATTTTTTGCCGACGGCGGTAATGCCTTCACCGATCAATTTGAATTAGCCGGTTCGGTGGGCTTGGGATTTCGTTGGTTCTCACCAATTGGTCCGCTGCGGGTAGATCTTGGGGTGCCGGTAACAGACGCAGACCATCAATTTCGCATCCATGTGTCTTTAGGACCTGATTTGTGATGAGCCAGCAAAGCACCCCACAACCCAAAAGACCTCGCCTGTTGCGCTGGCTGCTGTACATTATCGGTGCCGTATTGTTACTTGTGGGGTTTTTATTAAGCGTTTTCTATACGTTGTTATTTACTGAATCCGGCAGCCGTTGGGTTTTGAATAAATCCGAGGATTGGTTACCACTGAGTATCGCTCAAAAAAGTGGTCGGATTGGCGATGAAATGACGGCACTTAATCTTGCATATGAGCAAGACGGGGTGGTGATTAAGGTTGATCATTTAAATTACCGTATCGCTGATATTGACTGGTGGCAACGCCGGTTGGAATTTGATTATATCCGTTTGGGTCATGTGTCCATTCAGTTGCCCGAAAATGACTCGACCACTGATGATGAACCCTTGCCACCGGACACGGATATTGAACTGCCACTGTCTGTGCTAATCAATGAACTGTTTGTTCAAAGAATTCAATTGAATTCAGAACCGGGTGTGTACGGTCCGGTTTTAGCGCAAGCGGTTGTTAATAAAGGACGCATCAAGGTGAACAATCTACATTTTTTTGACGCTGTGATTCGAATGCAAGCAACCGGTGAGGTGGGGTTGAACACCCGCTGGCCTTTTACGTTAGACACAAAGTGGTCCGTCTTGCCGCAAAAGATTCAAGGTGAGGGCATCGTGACCGGCGATATAACAGCGTTAACATTAAACCAACACACCCGGGTCAATAATGACTATGTCGCAGGTCGTGCACAGATCAATGCCGCCATCGAGTTGATGCCAGAATTGTTGATTGATGCCCATCTAACCAGTGAGCACCTGCTTGTGCCGGTGGCAAACACTAAACTGATTCACACGGCGTATAAAGACCTGGTTTTGACTGTTCAGGGCCCTCTGGACAATTATCTCATTGAATTAAGCGCAGACAGTGAACACAGTGTGAAGCGTAATAACCGGGGTCATTCAAATGTGGTCGCAGACAGCAACATTCAGCACAACCGGATTCAGCTAAATGCCCACGGTGACAGTGCGCGTTTGCAGATTGATGATTTGACCATCCGAGGTGATATGGGTCAATTTAAAGCCCACTCAACGGTTAATTTCACACCCCATTTAAAAATTGTGACCGATTTTAACAGTGAAACTTTCAACCCGCAGTGGTTGCTGCCTGACTGGCCGGGACAAATCAGTGGTTCCGGTCATTTAAAAACACAACAAACTGAGCAAGGTGATTGGCAATTGATATTGAATCAGTTGCAACTTGACGGACAACTCAAAAATTATCCTTTGCGGCTTCATGCCGAGGCCAGCTGGACAAACCAAATCATTGCGGCTGAATCAATATTGCTTACCTGGGGTGATAACCGAATTGACATTAATGGTCAATTCAGTGTGGCTGAACAGGCCGCCCGACACCAATTAAATTATGCTGTTGAGTTATCACAACCGGTTTTGTTGTGGCCGGATTTAACCGGTGAAGTGACGGCTCGGGGACAATTATCAGGTACCTTAGAAGCGCCGGAATACCAGTTGTCTTTATCCGCTCAGAATCTTAACTATCAACAGCAGCAGATTGAATCCTTGTCTGTCAGCGGGCAGGGTGCATGGCCGCAACAACTACAACTGACATTAAAGGCGCAAGCAGTCGAAACCGCTGATCAGGTTTTTCCTGAAATATCGCTGGATTTAACCGGTAACCTTAAACAACACAGCCTCCGCGGTGACATTCTGCACAAAGATATTCGCAGTCAATTGACTTTATCAGGTGGTTGGTTTGAACCCGAACAACAATGGCGCGGTAACATTGAAAAGCACCGCATCGCGCTGTTGGACAGTGATATTGAATGGCAATTAGGCCAGGCCGCTGAATTGTCTATAGGACAACAAATTAAGCTTCCTTCCGCATGTTGGCATTCACTGCAAGCGGATGGTCAAGCCTGTTTGGCGTTGGCCGTTGATACGGCGGTTGATTTAAGTGTGCAAGCCCAATTGCAGTTAACCAACATGCAACTGGCCTTGATTAAAGGGTTTTTGCCGGTCGATTTAGCATTGGATGGTCTGCTACAGGGGGCAGCCAATCTGGATTATCAACAGTCGGCCCTGTCGCTCAATGCAGATTTACGCGCGGAGCAGGCCGCTCTTGATTATCGTAAAGGTCAAGAGAACGCTTACCATGCGGATATCACCAAAGCGCATTTAACAGCCAGTCAGGATAACGGTCAGACTGAAATTAAAACCATTATAGAACTGGATGACAACAGTTATTTTCGAAGTCATGCCAAACTGACAGAAGCCGACAATGGCCCATGGCCGCAGATTGAAGCGGTGCTTGAAGGTGACATCAAAAGCAGCCGCTTTCTGGTGGCATTATCACCGGAACTGGAGCAGCTGCAGGGGGAATTTACGTTATCGGGTGATATTGTCGGGATCTTGAATCGGCCCGAGATTGAATTACGATTAAGCCAACAAAGCGGTTTTTTAATATTGCGGCAGACCGGCAGCCGTTTGACCAATATCCAGGTCGAAGTGCACAGTGACAAACCGGGCTTGATGAATTTAAACGCCAGTGCCGACAGTGATGAGGGAAATCTTCAATTAAGCGGTCAATTAGATATTCAGCAGCGTGATAACTGGTTCTATCAAGGCGCCATCACCGGTCAGAATTTTCGTTTATTGACCTTGCCGGAAATGACGGTCAACATAAATCCTGATCTTAGCCTGAAGGCTTCACCACAGGCCATTCATATTGACGGTCAGTTATCCTTACCTATGGCTGAGGTTACGATTAAAGATTTACCGCCCACTGCCACCACAAGTTCTGCCGATGTGGTGATACACCATGCAGATGAACAGAGGCAAGACAAGCTGGCTTCAATACCGTTGCATTATGATGTTGAAGCTAAAATTAGTGAGCCGATTGCGCTCCAGCTTATGGGTTTGGAAGCCAAGATGGCCGGTCAGTTACGGGTTTATGACGTGCGCGGCCAAACCCATGCAGACGGCCGGCTCAATCTGACTGAAGGATTTTATCGACTCTATGGTCAACGCCTGGACATTGAGCGGGGTGAACTGATTTTTAACGGGCCGATTGATAACCCGGCAATTGATGTTAAAGCGGTGCGTGAATCCAATGATGGTAACGTAACGGCGGGTATTTTAATCACCGGCACCGTGAATCAGCTTAATACCACCTTATTTTCCGAACCGGCCATGAGTCAATTGGCGGTGCTGTCTTATCTGACAACCGGCCGGGGGCTGAATGAAAGTGGTGGCGGCACCGATGGTGAACAGTTAGCCCAGGCCGCTATTTTGCTGGGTTTAAAACGCAGTGATTCGGTGTTCTCGCAATTACAAAGCACGTTCGGTATTGATGTTTTGACCATCAAACAAGGTGCGAACAATGAAGACAGTTACATTGAAGCCGGTCAAAACATCAGTGATGATCTCTATGTGGGCTATTCTCAAGGCCTGTTTAACCGTCTGGGCTTTTGGATTCTGCGCTATAAAATCAATAATGCCTTACGCTTAGAAACCACTCAGGGAGAGAATCAAACCGTTGATTTGATTTATGTACGGCGAAAAAAATAAACTGTGGTGTTTTTAACCACCAGAGAACCGTATCGATGTTGGCCTATACCCGGCATGCTCAAGAACAATCCCTTCTTAGTTAAAACGTACCGCATAAAAATGACCTTCGGCCTATTATAAAAATCAGGCTAATGGTGCTAACATAACCACTATTTTTTTAAAGTGGGTGAAATAAATCATGCGTAAATTATTATCAGGCCAAGCCATTCAACTATTGAGTTTATGTGCTTTAAGTCTTATTTTTGGCACAACACTGGCTCAAAACAACAACAAGAGCACGGCCTTATTGCGTTATGCCGATATCCATAAAAATGCGGTCACATTTGTCTATGCCGGTGATATTTATATTGCCGATATCAACAGCGGTGAAGCCAAACGATTGACTTCTGATAAGGGCTTTGAAGCTTTTCCGAAGTTTTCTCGCGATGGTAAGCGCATTGCTTTTTCAGCCGAGTATACCGGCACCCGTCAGGTCTATGTGATGAACAAAGACGGCAGTGATTTAAAACAACTCACCTGGTACAATGATGTCGGCCCGATGCCGCCGCGGGGCGGTTATGACTACCGCATATTAGATTGGTCAGCGGATAATAAAAACATTTTAGTGCGTGCCAACCGTTTACCCTGGGGTGAGCGCATGGGACAGCCTTATTGGGTGCCTGTTGAAGGCGGTATGGAACAACCTTTACCGGTTCCAGAAACCGGTGGTGGTATGTTATCACCGGATGGTACGAAGTATGTGTACACACCCATTGATCGGGAATTTCGTACCTGGAAACGTTACCGAGGCGGTCGTGCCCAGAATGTCTGGCTGTATGATTTAGAGAATAACACGTCTGAACAACTCACCACCCACCGCGCCACTGACCACCAACCGGTCTGGGTGGGTGATGACATTTACTTTATCAGTGACCGCGATTACCGCTTGAATCTATACCGTTATAATCCCGATGCTGATCCGGTGAAAGTCACCAATCATGAAAAATATGACAGCCTCTGGGCGTCAGCGGGTCCTGATGCCATTGTTTATGAAAATGGCGGTTATTTGTGGCGTTTTGATCCAAAAACACAAGACACTCAACAACTGAGTATCCACATCACCACCAATCAGGAAAACCTGATGGCTGCGTATAAAAATGTCGCTGATTACATTGAATCCGGTGATATTTCACCGGACGGCCAACGTGTGGTTTTGGGTGCACGAGGCGAATTGTTTTCGGTTCCGGCTGAACACGGTGAAATCAGAAATATATCCAATACCCCCAAAGCCCGTGAAATTGCCGCCAGCTGGTCACCCAATGGCCGCTATGTGGCCTATTTAAGCGATCAAAGCGGTGAGTATGAAATTTATATATATGACATAAAATCAAAACAACACAAACGCATAACAGATGACGGCCATATCTGGCGGTTTAACCCGGTATGGTCACCGGACAGTCAACATCTGGCTTTTTCAGATAAAGACCATATTTTGTGGTCGGTGTCCATTGACGGTGGCAAGCCACAAAAATTAGACAGTTCCAGCACCAATGACATTGAGCATTACCGCTGGTCACCGGACAGTCGCTGGCTGACTTACACCAAAACAGAAAACACCGGTTTTTCAAGCATTTATGTGTATGACTTAAACAATAATAAAGCCCATAAACTCAGCACGGCTTCCTATCATGATTATGAGCCGGTGTTTGATGACAGTGGTCAATACCTGTTGTTTTTATCTAACCGTGACTACAACCTGGCATTCAGTGCTTATGAATTTAATTATCTTTATGTGGATGCCACCCGGCTTTATGCCGCTCAGTTAACCGATGACACACCACCGGTTTATCCTTATCAAAGTGACGAGGTAGAACTGTCAGATAAATCATCGAAAGATAAAAAGGACAAAAAAGACAACGACGATAAAGTTAAGGTTAATATAGATTTTAAAGGATTTAATAACCGCATCACCGCCTTACCCGGTAAAGCCGGTAATTATAATGGCTTACAAACAGCCGGCGACAATGTCTTTGTATTAAAGGGTGAAGATAACGGGCAACAATTATTAATGATTTCTCTCAAACAAGAGGACAAGCCCAAAAAAGTGATTGGTGGTGTTAATCAGTACCGACTGGCTGCGCAAGGTGAGAAAATCCTGGTGCGTCAAGGTCAGAAATTATCCATTATAGAAGCCAAAGAAGGGCAGGGTAAGAACGGTCAAAAACTGGATCTGACTCATCTCAGCTTAAAAATCGATCCACAAACCGAGTGGCAACAAATGTACAACGATGCCTGGCGGATTTTACGGGACTGGTTCTACGACCCCAATATGCACGGCATGGATTGGGAAGGCATCAGAGTCAAATACCAACCGCTGGTTGATGCGGCCACCCACCGCAGTGATTTAGATTATATCCTGGGTGAAATTGCCGGTGAAATGAACTCCGGGCATATCTATGTCAATTCCGGTGATATGCCAAAAGTAAAGCGTCAGGAAAATGGCCTGCTGGGCGCGACATTTGAAAAAGACGACAGTGGTTATTTTAAAATCACCTCTATTTTTCAAGGTGAAAACTGGAACAAAGACCGTTTATCCCCGTTAACAGAAGCCGGTGTCAAAGCCACAGAGGGCGATTATATATTGGCCGTTAACGGTCACAGCACCCAAGATGTGGCCAACATTTATGAATTGTTAGAACATCAGGCTAAACGCACGGTGACACTAACCCTGAATAATAAAGCCTCAACCAAAGGCAGCTGGCAGGCCAACGTGCAAACCATCACGTCAGAAGGTCAGTTACGATATTTAAACTGGGTCAACGAACGCCGTGCCATGGTGGATAAACTATCCGATGGCCGCATCGGCTATGTGCATTTACCCAATACCGCGATTGAAGGTAACCGGGAACTGTTTAAACAAATGTTGCCACAGATTGGCAAAGATGCGCTGATTATCGATGACCGTTATAACGGCGGTGGTTTTATTCCTGATCGCATGATTGAACTGCTGTCACGGAAAACCTTAAGCTACTGGAAACGCCGTAATCTCGATGTGGACAGCATGGCCACACCGCTGATTGCTCATGATGGTCCAAAAGTGATGCTGACCAATGGTTTATCCAGTTCCGGTGGTGATGCCTTACCGTATTTCTTCCGTAAAATGAATTTAGGGAAAATCATCGGTACCCGAACCTGGGGTGGACTGATCGGCATCAGCGGCAATCCCAGCTTAGCCGATGGTGGTTCTGTGATTGCCTCCACTTTCCGCTTTATGGACACCGAAGGTAACTGGGCGGTTGAAAATGAAGGCGTGGCGCCTGACATTGAAGTCATCGACAGACCGGAACTGGTGGCCCAAGGCCAGGATCCGACCCTGGAACGTGCCGTTGAGGAATTGCTTAAAGACCTCAAACCCAATCCGCGCAGCACTATTCAGTCACCCCCGGAACCGACTGAGTTTTAAGTGATTGATAAAGAAAAGAAAAAGGCAAGGACGATATTAAACCTCTTATTGATTTTTGCCTCCATTTCTTTTCTTTTTGTTCCAGTTTTTAATGAAAATGGTTCGCATTATGGTTGGGGGTTTGGTTTTTTAATGTTTTTAGTTTTGCCAATGTTTATATGTACGCCAATTTTTATAATTATTCAATCATTTCTAATATGGAAAAGTAAACCAAAAGTTTTTGAATTAGTATTATTGATAGTGGCACTTTTTATGTGGTGCATAACTTTTTATAGATTAAGTTAAAAGTTATGTTGAACTAGCACAGAGGACACAGAAAAAGCGTAGTAAATGATTTTTCATATTGTTGTGCTAAAGACACTGGGTTCCGGCCTATGCCGATATGTCTAAAAAAGTACACCCCCTTGCCGGCGTAGGCCGGCATCCAGCGTCTTTGAGGGTGTATTTGGTGGTAGTCTACTTTATAATTTGGTTTAAATGGTGACGATTTACATAATTGACAGACCAAATAGAATTCAGAATTGCTGTCAACAATAGGAATAATAACAAATACTTCATTGGACGATATTTTCTATGTATAAATTAAAGGGCATTCTTTTTGTGGCTTTGGGTGCGGCCAGTTATGGTTTGCTGGCGACCATGGTGAAGGTGGCTAATTTGCAAGGCTTACCCACGGCGATGCTGACTTTTTATCAGTATTTCTTGGGCTTTTTAGTGCTTTCCGTGATGGCTTACCAAGTGAGAAGGAAAAAACCACCGTCTTTTAAAGTCGGCGATAAGCGGTCTTTAATTTTCTTTGGTTCTTCTTTGGGCTTTACCAGCAGCCTGTATTATCTGTCGATTCAATATGT
>CAZLAW010000015.1:26127-26604 GCA_964557625.1 uncultured Marinicella sp. | reverse complement strand
AAATACATGAAAGACTGGGGCAATACCCCCGACCATCGGAATCATTGGAGCAGCCGTGGATTTATTAATTTTATCAATCAGGAATTAGAAGTCGTGGCTATTAATAAGCCATTACCCTGGACCATGGTTTTAGCCAAGCCCAAACTTGAATGAATCGTAAAACCTGGCAAAAATGGCTACTTGGTATTTTAAGGCTAACAATCTTTATCTTAGCTTGTTACTTTATTTTCCGGGTCATCCAGCAAAATATCACCGACTTAAAAGCCCTCGAAATTAATAATAAGAGCCTTTTTGCAAGCACCTTTATTTTATCTCATGTCATTTATATTGGCCTAATGATGTCATTGGTGCTTGCCTGGCTGGTTTTGCTCAAATTTAGAGAACCACAGCGATGCGCAATAGTTTATTTCAAGAGCCAAATTATGAAATACCTGCCCGGTAATATTTTTCACTTTATGTACCGTCATCAACAAACAA
>CAZLAW010000015.1:0-26117 GCA_964557625.1 uncultured Marinicella sp. | reverse complement strand
GCGGCCTTTTATGAATCTCTGCTCTTGGTTATGGCGGCTTTTATAATCGCCAACTTATTATTTTATTGGCCTGATCAAATTACCTGGCTCACCAATTGGCTGCCCGTGCCTTTTTGCGCCATTGTTCTAATGGAATTTATCGGTGCTGTTTTTATCACTCGAATACTGGTTAATTATGGATATTTAACGGCATTAGCGAGTTATGTCTTCTATTTTATGGGAATGGGCTTAATGACCTATTTACTGATTGACGCTTTGGGATTTGAAGCACAGCCTTATTTATTTATCACGGCTTGTTTCGCCTTATCCTGGTTGGCCGGTTATGTCATTCCCGGCGCACCGGGCGGTACCGGTGTTCGTGAATTGGTTTTTATTTTGTTGTGTTCACCGAAGATGGCTGAACACGAAGCTTTAGTTATTATTGCCTTAATTCGATTGATATCAATTTTCTCTGAAATGGCGATTTACTTTATGGCTGACAAGCTTAGCCGTCCCTATCGCCATCTCTCGGTTTACTCTGGTAAAACAATGCCGTAATCTGCTCCGAAATTAAACCCAGTAAAAAGATCATCACAGAAGTCGTGAACAGTAAAACACCCATATTGGTAAACCGCCCATCGGTGAAGAAGGTATAAATATAGTAAATAAGCCCCATTAAGAAAAACACTAAACTCGCAGGAAAAAATAACTTCATCGGCGAGTATAAAGTCCCAATTTTAAAAATTATCAGAAAGAACCGCATACCATCTTTCAAAAGATTGATATGACTTTTCCCAATCCGTTCCGGTGCGATAATAGGCTCATAAGCCACACCATAACCCGCACGGAAAAAAGCCATTGTAATGGTTGTTGGGTAAGAAAAACCATTCGGTAAGAGATATAAGAATTGCTTAAATTTTTCGGCATTAACCACCCGAAAACCCGAGGTTAAATCAATTATCTTCTGGCCGGTCATATAACTCGCGACACGGTTGTATAGGCCGTTACCGAATAATCGGGCTTTAGAAGCTTGAGACTCACCACCACGGGCACCGACGACCATATCGTAGCCCTCATTATAGCGATCAAGCAGCCCTTTAATATCCTCAGGTCGATGTTGACCATCGGCATCCATAAAGATAAAAATTTCACCAGATGCTGCGCGAGCGCCAGATTTGATGGCTGCACCATTACCTCGGCTGTAAGCATGACTAACAACCATTACACCGTTTTCTTCACAGACTTCCGGAGTTTTATCTGTAGAACCGTCGTTAACAACTATTATTTCAGCATCAGGAATTACTTTTTTTAAAGCCGGCAATAAATCAACCAAACTTTTAGATTCATTTTTTGCCGGAATTATAATTGATACTGTTTTGTTCATTTATATTCTTATCTATTAATTCTTGGAAACCTTCAATAGTTTCACTAATATTGAGCCAATCAATTTTATACTTAAATTCATTTTCATAAATTCGTTTTTCGTAATTAAGAATGACTTGGGCATAATGATACTGTTGTTTACTAAGTATGAGCACTAATGCAGAATTTATTGATTCATAATCATTAACTGAAATCTCAAATGATTTTAAAAAATAAGTAGTGGCCTTTTTATATTCACCTAATTCAAGAAAAACACGGGCTTTTGTAAATAACGCTGCTGCATTTTTGGCTTTTAGTTTTTTATTTGAATTATTTTCAACCGCGTCAGCCAAACGATAAACTGTATCTAAAGTCAAATCATCTAAACATCTATGCTTAAGCAATAGCTCAGTTAAATTAACAAAAGGCAGATGATCATTCTTTATAAACAATGTACTGTTAACTTGCTTAATTAGAGTATTAATATCTTCACTATTCAAATTTCCAGAATAGCATTGTAGCGCAGCTTTGTTGAATTTTATCTGTAAACTCTTATAATTTTTAGCGCCCTTATTAATAATTCTTCGTACGTCATCATGCAAACCCAAAGTATCATAAAGTTTTGCAGTCATCATTTGTCCTCTTACTGAATCAGGATATTTTTCCATGGATAATTCATGTAACTGAAGGTTATTACTCCAAATATCTGACCGCATATAGGTAAAAAGACCAAGCAATACACATAATAATAGTGGAACTATTAAATATATTTTTGACTGATCTGATAACTTTATAAAAGCCAATACTATTGGCACAAACAAAAAAATTGATGCCACATAGACACGATGCTCAAAATACAACTCCAACGGGACAATGGTAGACTCTAAAACTTGTGCTATAAAAAAGAAGAACGTTGCAAAACTAATCCAAACCCATTTTGTCCTTTTAATCCACGCAATGAATAACAAGCCAATAATAAATATAACACTGAATAAAGTCGTTATTGGTTCAAATAGACTGTTAGAATACTTAAATCCATCAATAAAGACACCTTCAGTGAAATAACTGGGTATAAATATATGATAAAGATATTTTGATATGGCACGAAATTGCGTCAACACGCGCTCATACATATTAAATATTCTTAAATCATAATCTTCGATAAACCCAGGTAATTGTAAAACAAAAACAAAAAATAACGCTAAACCCGGTAACTTAAGTAACCATAAAGAAAGGTTTTTATTTAATGGACTAAACCTCAAGTACCACTGAATAATAAAGACTTCAAACAAAGCCACTAACCACAAAAAGACAATACCATTTTCCTTACTCAGCATGGCTAATACAGTCATGCCATAAACCGCCACAAACAACTGAACGCTGCCTTTATTACCTTGACTTAATTCGTATTTATATCTACCTCGTATATAAATAATAAAACCAATTAACATAAATGTTAAGGGCAACATGGCCATTCTTTGTACAACATATAAAGTTGTTGAAACTAAAAAGGGATGTAATAACCAAAGTGTTGTTGAAACGCCAGCGATGTAAAGCTGTTTGTTACTTACAAATCCTTTATTTCTAAATATTGACAATAAAACAAAATATAAAAGCGCACCATTGATAAGGTGAATAATAAGATTGGTGCGTTTGAAGGGGTACGCATCAATTGGCCAGTCTTGTCCATCAATTAAAAATGAAAAAACAGATATGGGGCGTTTTAAAGGTCCCGATGTCGATTGTCCAAAATAGCTTTTAATACTTTCATAACTAAGATTATTATCAATAGTACTTAGTCGCCCTATATTATTTTCATCATCAAATATAAAGCCGCCATTTAATCCATTCTGATAAACCAACCAGCCAGAAAGTAATAATAAAATTATAATTAGTGTTTGTTTGAAAATTCGCATCTTTATTAATTTTTCCATAAAAAAAGCGCGATAAATCGCGCTTTTTAACTATACCTGATAGAAGTAATTATCTACACTGAGAAGGTAAGTACTTGTCACTAATTGAGGTAGATGAACACTCCCATAAGATACTTCCAACTGCAGTCGTTGTATCTGGCGTTAAAATTACAGTATTACCTTGAATTGCTGGTTCATCAGAGTATGTAACTGTAATTACACCATTTGCTCCAACTGCAACAGATGAGACATTTGTGCCTTTAATGTTAGTTGCAGCAGTTAATCCTGCATCTGTATTGTTAGCCGGCAATGTACCTTCACTTTGGAAAGTCTCAGACACAGCTTGTTTAGCCGCTGAAGCTAATTGAACACCTTCACCCACTTTCGCACGGACAGTATAGTCACGGTATGCTGGGATGGCGTAAGCCATTAAGATGGCGATAATCGCGATTACGATCATCAGTTCGATTAATGTAAAACCTTGATTCTTTTTCATGTTATTTACCTCAAATGTGATTAATTAAAAAATCGTCCATGGTGTGTAGATTATGTATTTTTCCTGTCCGGCGCAAGTGCCTTGTGATTTTTTTAATTAAAAACCCGATTCCATGTCGACTGGTTCACACTTTTAGTGTTTTCCAATAATCAGCTCAAGATAGAATTTTAAAACTGACGTAAATTGTCACTTCAAAGCCAGTTTTCTACCCAAACCAGCTCCATAAGGCACTTTAGCGTAAGAAAAAGTCCTGCCAGACACCCCTCACATCCGACCTAAACCCCGGAAAACCGAACGACAATCCTATGTCCACCTCCACCTAACCACTAAAACAACAATTAAATTTCAACAAACCCTGAAAAAAACACTCATCTCAAACACCCAAAATCAAAGTGACAATGCAGCGCAACATACATACATGGATGTATGTATTAAGCGAATTAGTAGAGATTTTTCAGAAATTCTTATTTATGAAATCGGTCTGTTAATAACAAGGAATAGACACAAGACGAATTAAATCTTAAAAGCTCTCTGCAACTTTGAGCAGGATGCTTTTTAAAGCGAAATCACCAAGGCGTAGTTTCAGTACGTTAACTGTGCTATTAATTAGACTATCAATTTAATAAAGGTCTTAATAATCAAACATATAAAACCATGCTTTGATGGCGATGGAATTAATAGCTACCTGAATTATATAGTTTCACAATAGAATCATAGTCACCATACTTAATAATTTTACCTTCTTTTAATAACAGCGCTTTATTGCAAAACCTTTTTAATAAATGATCAGAATGACTGGCAAAGATTAGTATTTTTGATTGCTTCAAAAGTTCATCTACAAAAGCTCTTGCTTTATCAATAAAAAACCGATCGCCAGCACCTAAGCCTTCATCTACAAGCAGAATATCTGCATCAACAAACATTAACATTGAAAAAGTTAGTCGTGCTTTCATCCCTGCTGAATAAGTAGACACTGGCATTTTTAAACTTTCCCCAAGTTCTGTGAATTCTGCGATTTCTTCTAGCTTATCTTCAATTTCGGTTTTATTAAGACCTAAAATTAAACCCCTTATATACAAATTTTCCCAACCGGAAAGATAAGGATTTACACCGACATTTCTTCCAAAAAAAGAATATATTTTGCCTTTAACATCAATATCACCTTTTGCAATTGGAATGACACCAGCCATTAGTTTTAGGAGTGTGGATTTACCAGCTCCGTTTTTACCCAATAGAGCCACCCTATCACCTTCATTTATATTTAAATTAATATCACTAAGAGCAAGATTTTGTTTCAGTTTAGAGTTTTTCTTAAAAAGACCAAACCCTAATGAAGAATAGTATCGATAATGAAATTCAACATTTTGTAAATGTATATACGACATTTTTAAAGCCATAAAACCAATTGCGACTTGGCTCTTTTATAAAAAACAGCACATATAAACGCATTAAAAACAACCAAACCAAAGGATATTAGATATGACACATAAGGAACCTCACCGTTCAGAACAGGTGCTCTGACGATTTCAAGCAGATGGTAAAATGGATTAACTAAAAAATATATATGATGCTCATTCCCAATAGGCAAAGGAAACAATACTGGCGTAACAATAAATAAAATCATAACCAAATTGGATGTCAGCTGTTGGATATCCCTAAACCTTGTGGCAGCCCATCCTATCCAGGCACCTGCAAAAACACCATTCAGAATAATTAAGAAATACCCTAATAATGACCATAACCAAATTAATTTAAAGCCACCAAAATATATAACAAATAATGGGATCGCCAGAACTTGATATAACATTAATATAATTGTTTCTCGGTAAACTGTTTGCAACACAAAGACAAAATGTGGCATCTTCATTTGCTGGAAATAATTAACAGCTTTGATAAAGGTCTGAGTACTGGCAACAAGTAAAGCAGAAATATAATTCCAAGTAAATAATCCAATTGCTAAAAATAATAGATATTCTTTGAGCGGTTTGTTTAACACTAAAGAAAAAACCAATGAAATCATAATGACTTTTGAAGCTAAGGCCAATAGAACCCAAAGCACACCAAAATATGTGCCTCTAAACCGAACCTTTAAATCCATTTTAGCCAGTTCTTTCCACAGAATATGTTTTTTTAGACTTTCTTTTATATCTTCAATCATCAGAAAATTATATTTGAGGAATATAATCTAAGAAAATGTTATTAAGCTTTGATGCTAATTTTTGACAAGCCTTGATTTCACTAATATCTGGAATTAAAAGATTTGCATCCTCATTATATATGGATAATTTATCTTTTAAATTTTTTAAATCATATTCTTTGAGAACAATGTATCCTTTTGCAGCACTCGGAACCGAATCAAAAACCATTGACCCAAGTTTAGAGCCGGTATTTTTTGATGCCACTGTAATAATTGGAACTTGTGCTTGAGCTGCAAATATAAAACCATGCAAGCGTGAAGTTATTACTAGGTCAGCTTGCTTATAAATATTGATGATTTGATAGACGTCATCAAAATTCACTGAAATTATATCTAAATTGAAGCGTTTACATAATTTATTGTATAAGTTCAAATCATCTCTAGATTGAACTAATAGTTTCACCTCAAATTTCTCGGCCAATAAAGCCATGCATTCTTCTTGCGAGTCTTGGTATTTAATGGTGTTTCTTGCGGTGGGCATCCTCGATGCATCTAACAAGGAAAAAAGTAAAAGTGGTTTTTGAGTGTTTCTTTTAATTATCCGATTACCTATTGATTGGAGTGTATAGACCACATCTTGATTAACAATAACCGGCACATCAACCTTTACGGTATCTCTTAAGGAGCTTAATGAATGCTTGTCACGTACAGCAATAAATTCTGAGCAGTTAATTGCACGTCGATACAATTCAATCCCTAATGGTGTTTTGATTCCTTGCGCACCAATTCCTATGGCGCAACTTTTTATTCCAAGTTCATCTGCATAGAGAAAATACTGGCAATAATTCTGAGCATTATAAAAACAATTGTCGTAGAAAATTCCACCTCCGCCCAAAACAACTAAATCAACTTTACCTATAAGTTCTTTTGATGCAGGCCCCTTATCAATGACAATATTTGCTTCAGGGTATACCGACTCTAAAATATCTTTTGACGCTAGTGTGATGGCATCATCACCAATATTTCCACTATGGTTAGCGGTCACTAATAAAATATTTTTTTTACGTATTTTAGCTTTGTATTGCTTATTTATTTTCAGTACACGTTTTAAGCCATGGATTAATGTATGTATTGAGAAATGAACCCTGTGTCCTTTTAAATTATTTATATTTAATTTGCGCTTGATATAGACATTAAAAACTGAATTGCCAAAGACATACTCATGACTTTCATCAATACCATCCAAGAAGTTAGTTTTTAACCGGTCCAACATACCTTTGTGAAGAATTATACAATCAAAACTGATTAAATCTCTCCAATAGCTCCATTCGTAAGGAACACTATTATCATATAACGCACAAAACTCAACACAGGCAAGAATAGAACCATTTTCCCAACCATTAGTTTGAAGTAAATCAACTATCTCTAACCAGTTATGATCTTGGTCAGGAAAAGTCATATTTCTGATGTTATTTTGTTTATTTACGTCCATTAAGTTAAATATAAATAGTAGTAAAAATGAAGGGTGGAAAATACCATAATTAATAATTTGAAGTCGGATTCTAATGGATTTGGCGGAGTAGTGCTACAAAGATGACAATACTATTTAAAGTAGGTATTCAAAAGTATCCTTTATTAAATGAGTTAAAATGTAATAATGATGCTATTTGCTAAAAAGTAAATAACAATTTGATACACTTTCTAACTGTTCTAAAGAAATTTTGTTTAAATTTGATTTATCTATTTTATAGGGTGTTAAATTTAAATTTTTAAACAGATTATAAAATTCTCTAATTGGCATATGCTTTTTTATAAAGCCAGGATAAAATTCCATGAGGATTTTTATATTGGGTGATCTTTTAATCAATTCCTGCATGCCTTTTATGACGGATACTTCAGCACCTTCTGCGTCAATTTTGACAAAATCAATTTGCTTTTCTTCTGACAGAATATTATCCAACGAATCCATTTTAATAGTGACATCTGTAAATTGCTCTTTCGCTTTTCTGGCGTCTGGTATGAACATTGAACCGCCACCGAAGTCTCCCTCCTTATAACTAAAAGTTGTTGTTCCCACTTTGTCAGATACACCCAGTTTAAAAATATTCTTACTTTGTGGTTTAAGGTAACCATTAGCTTTCATTGACATTTCTAATAGCTCAAACGGTCTTGGGCTAGGCTCAAAAGAATATACTTTCCCTGTAGAGCCGGTTAAAAAACCGCCTAATACACTGTAATAACCAAAGTTTGCCCCTATATCGACAAAAACGTCTCCTTTTTTAACTAATTTCTTGACTAATTCTGTGTAATGCTTCTCCCATACACCTGTAATCATTATATGTTGCGCAATACCAATATCTCTGGAATCAACATAGAGTCTTCGTCCAAATTTAAGCCGGACCAATGCGGTATAACCACCAATGTAAATACTTCTTACTCCTGGGTTTGCTTCAACCAATTCTAAAATATTGTATATACCTTCTTTAATTTTTCTTAACATTTCTTTCATTATATTTCCATTTTTTAATTACATTAAACCCCATCAAAAATAATCATCGGTGCCCAAATCGTCTTCGCTGGAGAGGTTGATGCGGACTTCGAGGCCCTGGCGGGAGTCGGCGTTGCCGAGGGCTTCTTCGAGGGTGATGATGCCTTCTTTGTACATGTCATAGAGAGCCTGGTCGAAGGTTTGCATGCCTTCTTCGAGGGATTTGTCCATGGCGATTTTGAGTTCATTGATTTCGCCACGGCGGATGATTTCGCGGATTTGCGGGGTGTTGTAGAGAATTTCACAGGCCGGGCGGCGTTTCTTGTCGACGTCAATCACCAGTCGTTGTGAAATCACGGCTTTTAAGTTTAAGGCCAGGTTCATAAGGACATTATTGTGCATTTCGCTGGGGAAGAAGTTCAGTACGCGCTCCATGGCCTGATCTGAGTTGTTGGCGTGTAAGGTGGCCATACATAAGTGACCGGTTTCGGCGAAAGAAATGGCGGCTTCCATGGTTTCGGCGCTGTTGATTTCGCCGATCAGGATTAAATCCGGGGCTTCACGCAGGGCGTTTCTTAAGGCCGGTTCGTAGCCTAAAGTGTCGATGCCGATTTCGCGCTGGTTAATGATGGATTTTTTATGGCGGTGGACATATTCAATCGGGTCCTCAACGGTGAGAATATGACCGGTGGTGTTGCTGTTGCGGTAATCAATCATGGAAGCCATGGTGGTTGACTTACCCGAGCCGGTGGCGCCGACCACCAGAATCAAACCGCGTTTTTCCATAATGAGATCGTATAAATGGGTCGGCATGTGCAGTTCTTCCAAGGGTGGAATTTTGCTCTTAATGGTTCGGATGACCATACTGACTTCACCGCGTTGTCTGAAAACGTTGACCCGGTAACGACCGACACCTTTAATGGAGACTGCCAGGTTACATTCCAGGGTGTCTTCAAATTCTTTTTGTTGTCGCTCATTCATCAGCGAATAGGCAATTTTTTCAACAATCCCCGGTGGCAGGCCGGTGCTGCTCATGGCTTCTAAGACGCCTTCAATTTTGACGTTAATCGGCGCGCCGGTGGTCAGGTATAAATCCGATCCGTTCCGCTCGCGCATGGTTTTTAAAAAATGTGTAAGGTCCATAGTTTCCTCTGTTAATTTATCACGTTAATTGATGATACGCTCGGGGTGACAAATTCTGTCCAATTGGCTTTTGTTAAAGCCCAGTTGTTCGCCGGCCTGGTAAAAAGTTTGGGTTTCCAATAGGTGTATTTCACCATCGGCTGAAGCAATTTGCCACAGTTGTACCATCAGGGCATGTTTTTCCCGGCGGTTTAAATAGCGGTTAATAATTTCGGTTTGCGGTTTTAAGGTCACCGACACCTGGGCACTGATATTGGCATGGGCCAAGTACTTGTTGGCCTTGGCGCGGCTGAGATTCAGGCGCTTGGTCAGGTGTTCATTGAGCACCAGTTTTTCGATGTAGAGTTCCACATAATCGGCTTTCACCATTTCGGTCAACAAACAGATAATGGCCTGGTTCAACTGATCTTTGGCTTCTTCATCCAGCGTCGCAGGGGCACTGTCCGAGGAAAACAATGATTTGATCGAATTCAAAATATTGGCCATAGAATGGTTGAAGCGGTCGTCAAAATACCGATAATACACAATACTCACTTAACTGCAAACAGATTTATGCGTCTTATTTTTTTCTTTGTGACTTTATTCGTGTTTAACGGCTGTCAACAGCAGCCCATCAAAAAACAGGTTCAGCCGAACCAACCCACTCAATCTTTGCCAGCTTTAATTACCGCCATTGAGCAATGCCAGAAAAGTCCAACCTGTGAAGAAACCCTGAATGCTTATTTTAAGCAATTTGAGGAAACCACCCAAACCGAAGAAATGATTGACGATCAGGCCGGTATTGAACCCAATCTTGATCAGGTGCCGGATGCGGCCACTTTAAATCAACCGTTACTGGCCAATCAGCGCATACAAGCGGCTTTGAATGAGTGGCTGACCTGGAAACGGCCGATTTTGATTGAAACCTGGAATAACTATCAGTTTTTAAAGCGTTATATTCTGCCGCCATTTACGGAAAAAAACATTCCTGAACATTTTATGCTGGCCATTATTGCGCAGGAAAGTGGTGGTCGGGTGCATTCCATGTCATCAGCGGGTGCCAGTGGCTTGTTCCAATTTATGCCGGCCACGGCTCAACGATTTGGGGTGGTGGGCACTTTGGGTGATTATGATGCCCGTTATCACCCGAAAACGGCGGCCCAGGGCGCGGCGGATTATATTCAGGAACAACGTCAGTTGTACGGCGATGATTATGCCAAAATTTTAGCTGCCTATAACGCCGGTGAAAACCGCTTTAAACGACTCAACCGAAAACACAATAACCAATCGGTGTGGCAATCAGACTTTTATTATGACCTGCCGCGTGAAACCCGCAGTTATATCGCCAGCGTGTTATCGGCCATGTTGATTTTTGACAATCCGGATGATTTTAATGTCACCTTAACGCCAATAGACGGCCACACCGCAGTGATTAAAGCCCGTAGCGATGTGTCTTTAAGTGAACTGGCGGTCTGTTTTGGTCAATATAATCATGAGATGGGCTGGTACCGAACACTGCGCAACCTGAACCCAACGGTGAAAGCCAAGCGGGTGATTAAACAAGGCGCGCCGATTGTGGTACCGGAACTGTTAAAACCGATTTATGAAGCACAATGCCATGACACGGCGTTAATGGCGCTGGCGAAAAAAATCCATGATGCCGATTTTCCTGAGCGTCCGGCCTTTACATATTACCGTATTCGCAAAGGCGACTCATTAAGCACCATCAGTCGGCGTTTCAGTTGTGCGTCGAAAACAGAAATCGCGCGCCTGAACAACATCAAGCCACCGCGCTATTTAATCAACGCCGGTAAGCGCTTAAAAGTACCCCAATGTTAGATGGCGTTACCGGTCGCCGATTATTCTGGGGGCTTGCTGCCACCTTAGTGTCTTTGCAATTGTTGCTGGCAACGCAGACTGAACTGTTCGGTGACGAGGCCTTTTACTGGCTGGAAAGCCGGTTTTTGGATTGGTCCTACAGTGAAATACCCGGTTTTGTGCCCTGGCTGAACGCCATCAGTACCACCCTGCTACCCCAGCACCCGTTTTTTCTGCGCTTGCCTTTTTTACTCGCCTGCTGGTGTTTACCGTGGCTGGCATACAGCTTAACCCGGTTCTTATCGCAGTCCAGACAAGCCGCCCGTCAAGGGGCTTTGATGGCTTTAATTTTACCGCTGCTGGGTTTAACCGGGGTGTTGGCCATCGCCGATATTTGGCTTGTGTTGTTCACCGTGTTAGCGATTTTTTTGTGGTTGCGTTTAATCCGCAATCAAACACCGCTGAATGCCTTGTTATTGGGGTTGACCTTAATGCTGGCGGTAAACGTGCATATCCGTTTTTGGTTTGTTGTGTTTATTGCCGGATTGTCGGCTGTGGTTGTTTACAGACAGCAACTATTCAGGCTCAGACACCTGTGGCAAATCACCATACCTTTAACCCTGCTGGGTTTTGTGCCCATCGTTATTTTCAATATCCAGCAAGGTTTTCCTTTACTCGAATTTCAGTTAGGTGAGCGCAACCCCTGGCAGTTTCAATTAAGCCATGTGTGGTTTTTTATCGGCCAAATCATCATCACCACACCGCTGGTTTTTTACCTCTGTCTGCTGAGTTTAAAAAAACCTGACAATAACCCTGCCAATGCCAGGGCCATCCGGTTTATTCAGGCACTGGCTGTTTTATATTGGCTGCTGTACGCCCTTTTGGGGTTCTTTTCTGATAATTTGCGCACCAATGTTCATTGGCCGTTACCGGCGTATTTGTTGTTACTGCTGGTGGCGGCCGCTGCTGATTCGCATCAATACACACTGAAAAAATGGGCCGTGATCACAGGCGGTCTGGCCCATGTTGCGCTGTTAACGGGTTTTTACGGTTTGCTGCACCTATGGCCGGTAAACAGCAACAACCACAAACAACTGATTAACAATGCCATCGGCTGGCAACAATTGGCGGTTAAAACCGAGCAGTTACAACAGCCGGGCCAAGCCGTGATTGCCGATTATTTTATGACCGCAGCAGCGTTAAGTTATTACCGTGACAACAGCACACCGGTACCGGCCCTGGCTCATCCCATGAACACTAAGCACGGTCGCCAAAAGCAATTGGCATTGATGGGTTTGTTATACCAAGATAGTTTGCAACAGCCGGCTTTGCTGGTGGTTGAACACACCGCTTTGAAACTATCGCAGCAAATACCGTTTTATCAACAAAGCTGTGAACAGCTAAACGGCCTGCGGCTGGTGGATGATTTAAGTATTCGTCAAGGCAGTAAGCTGTATTATTTCTTTCAGACCCATGCCAATCGCTGCGAGATACCACCGATTATTTACCATGATTATCAGGATGGAGTACATACCGGTTGGGTCATGGTTAATAAGAACCCGGGCACCTATCTGAACGATACCACAACAAGCGACGCAGCGATGATCGTTCAGTCACAATCGCTGGGACCGTCTAATCTGTTCGAAACTGTTAATCCGGCCCAATACCAGCTTTTAAATTATCAAACGGTTAATGATGGCAGCTTACAGCTTAAAGTAGAAACTGACCGACAAACTGTCTTAACCCAACGGTTTTATCCATAGTTATGGTGTGTTTTGGGATTTCGTTACCCGGCCTAATCGGCTCTGCGAATCGTGCTGCTCAGCAGGATTTCTCTGTCTCATGGCTATTATGTAACGGATATGACATAGTCGGCTTAGCGTCATTATTCACGAACAAGACGAAAGCCGATGTGGGTGTAGGCATCACCGTAGTCAATCCAGCGAATGTCACCGTTGGCTTGTTGATCAGATAGCCAGGATAAACCGGCCACCGGATTTTTACCACAGGGTTTATCGGGTTTAAACAATGATTTAAGTTTACCCGGTTCTTCACAACCGTCTAACCACTCTGCAGCGTTACCGTTGATACCATATAAGCCTGAATCAGAAGGTCCAAAGGCACGCACCGATGCCAAATGCGGATAACCGTCATCGCAATCGTAGTAAGTCACACCGTCATTTTTATCAGGAAACTCCAGTCCCGCCAGATTGGCTTGACCACACCGCTTGGCGGTGTCAGTTTGGCGATTCAGTAATTGCCATTCTTTGGGTTTTAGCAACCGATAGCTATGGCCGCTTTGTGCGCTTAGCCACTCGGCATAATCTTTGGCATCCTGCCAGGTCACACACACCGCCGGCATATTATCGGAGTACGGAAAGCCCACCTTATCCAGATTTCGGCCGGAAAAAATCAGATTGGATTTTAATAAACTGTTACATTTTTGCAGTGGGCGCTCGGTGGCTTGGCTAAATTGCCGGTATTGGGCCCGGGTGATTTCTGTGGCGGTTACATAAAACCCGTAACCAATCGACCCGCCGGCCTGTGGTGTAATGAGCACAGCCTGAATGCCCATTTGATCCTTCAGCACTTCACCGCGCTCAGGCATCTTAGCCAGCAATTCATTAAATTCATCCACCAAACGATGACCCGGGACAAACACATCGGTGAGACCGATTAAGCGTGTAACCAGTGGTCGGTTATTGTTATTAACGGCGCGGTTAACTTGCTCAGATAAACTGCCCAACAATAAACTCACCGTCATTTCACTGTGGCTGTCTAAGTAATGAAGCAAGGATTCGTCCACCAGTGCAACTTTGTGACGAACGGTGGTCAAGGCCTCGGCAAACTGTTCCGCCAGATTGTATTGGCGTTTTAAGACTGCCTGATACGCCAGTTCAAAATAACCGTCATTAATACCGGATAATAAGTCACGGGCTTCACTGTGTCCGGACTGATCGGCCAACACCTGCAGCAATTTATCCAGTGCATTGTTATCTTCGGGGGTGGTTAATTGTTTATTCTGAATATTTTGCTTGGCGCCCGCTAATAATGCTTGGACTGTTTTTGGAGACAATTCGGGTTCATGTTCAGATTCTGTCGGCTCAGCAACGGAGGTTGGTTGTCCGCGGACAAAATCCGGCTGATCAGTGGTTTTGACCACTTGTTCAGTTGATTGTTGGACCGGTTTGGTCACCAGAACATCTCTGTTTGACCACAGCCAACCGGCAGCCATGATCCCCAATAACAGCACCGATACCAGCAGATACGGCCAGGCTTTTAAGCGCCTGACCGGGCCTTGTTTTAACTGTGGGGTGAGCTGTTCGATGGCTTTTTGCAGTTCCGGCATCGACTGGAAGCGTTGGTTGGGTGATTTGGCCAGGCAACGGTCAATAATCGGTTGCCAATGCGCCACTTTTTTCGGCAACCGCGGTACCGGACTTTCCACATGGGCCATCATGATGCCCAAATCATCGGGGGCATCAAACACCGGCTCACCGGTTAAAACCTCATATAAAATGGCACCCAAACCATAAATATCAGAACGCGCATCCACATGCTTGGAGCGTGCCTGTTCGGGGCTCAGATAATGAATACTGCCGAGAATGCGTTGGTCTTTGGTGAATCGCCGCTTGCCACTACTGAGGGCAATACCAAAATCGGCAATTTTCACATTACCGAATTGATCAAACAGTATATTTTCAGGTTTAATATCACGGTGTACCACACCTTGTGCATGGGCATAGGCAAAGCCCTGGCATAAGCCTGACATCACTTTTATCAGTTCTTCATCGTTGTGGTATGCAAAGCCGGTTAAATCACCATGCTGCAAATACGGCATGGCATAGAACAAGGTCTGCTCATCCACTGACCCCACGTCATAAATACTGACGATGTTCGGGTGATAAAGCTTGGCAATAATTTCGGCTTCCTGCTTAAACCGTTTGACCACATTCACTTCATCGGTAATCACAGGGCGCATGATTTTTAAGGCCACTTCACGCTTTAAAGATTCCTGAAAAGCCAAATAAACCACACTCATCCCACCTTCACCAATTTGGCGTATGATGCGGTAACCGGGTATTTGAATGCTGTGATGAGAAGATGTCATGGTGTTATTGTAGCGCAACCAAACATAAAAAAAACGCAATGAAGTCAGGTCTTTGTTGTGTATTTTACTGCAATAACCTGAACGCAAAGATACCTGATTTGATTTTAAACCTCCAAACCATGGGTGCCGGGGGCTTTTGATAAGCGGGTGACAAGTTTTGTCATAAAGGGACTATTCATCAAAGATATTTAATAAATAACATAAGCTATCAACTCATTTGAGCCTAAAACAGCGCATAATTTAACGCATCGTCACCGGACCAGGCTTTTTCTGTTATGCTTAGCATTGGGGCTTGAAAAATTGTGTGTATTATTATGAATAGTGAATTGATTGATGTGAAAGATGAGATTATCAGCGTAAGTTGTGCTGATTGTCATCAGCAAACCATCTATTTAAAAATAATTAATGCCGCAAAGAACACCCAATTATACAGACCGCAGCATATAATATGCAGTCAGTGCCAATTAAATCATTACCATCCCAGCCAGCCGAGAACAAGCCCGCCGCTTAATGAAACCGCTTAGCTACCGAAGCATTTATTCGGCAGCCGTTTATACCCAAAACAAACAATTAATAAACCGTCATTTTGATGATATTTACCACCACCAGGAGGCGCTGGCAGAATCACAGGAGGTGTTTCTCGAAGGTAATCGCTTATATCAACGGTGGCATGATAACCCCGATACCCCGGGCTTTGTGATTGCAGAAACCGGCTTTGGCAGCGGGCTCAACTTTTTAACCTGCCGCCGGTTATGGCACAACTGCCAGCGTAAACCGGCCCATTTGCACTTTATCAGTACCGAGCAATGGCTGTTAACCACAGCACAATTTAACCGGGCTTATCAGGATTTTTCTGAATTACACAGTGATATCAGCTGTCTTGCACCTGTTTTTAAACAACGCCGAGCCGGCTTTCACAGACACCGCATTGATCAGAATGTCACTTTGCATTTGTTATTGGGTGATACAGCGGCTTGTTTACAGCAACTTAAGGCGCAGGTGGATGCCTGGTTTCTGGATGGCTTTTCGCCGGCTAAGAACCCCGATATGTGGTCGCAATCCGTATGCGCTGAAATGGCACGTTTATCTCAACCCGGCACCACCGTGGCCACATTTACCGCCGCTTCACAAGTGCGTAAAAATTTACAGGCGGTGGGTTTTGAAATGACCAAAACACCTGGTTTTAAAGGTAAAAGAGAGCGACTGATTGGACGCTTTAAAGCACCGCCTGGAGCCATCAAGCCTAAACAACCCTGGGCACCGACCCCGCGTGCCAAACCGCGACCTAAACGCATCACCATCATCGGTGGTGGAATTGCTGGTTTATGCCTGGCATTCACAGCCAAAGAATACGGCCTACAGGTTACGCTCATTGACCGTGCTGATAAACCGATGTCCGGGGCTTCAGGAAATCCTTACGCTTTAATGATGCCATATTTAACCGCCCAGCCATCCCCTGAAGCACTATTTTATTGGCGCGCTTTTGAAGCGGCACTCGGTTTTTATTCGCCAACGGTCTTCACTGAATTAGCGGTACAGTCCACTCAGCAATTACCGAATCGTGACGCCCGGCGGTCGTTACCGAAAGATTTAATTCAAGCCACTGAGCAAGGTTTGCGTTACCCGACTGCCGGGTTTGTAGACACTACAGCGCTGGCTGAGGCGTTAAGTCCGTCAGTGGATGAGTGGCTGACCGCGGAAGTCGCTCACATTAAACAAAACCGGCAAGGCCAATGGCTGGTTCAGGACAGGCATCAAAACACAGTGCGGTGCTGTGATGTCCTGGTGGTGGCAACCGGTGCGCAAAGCATGCGGCTAATACCGTCTTTACAAGCGTTTATGACCGTGCGTCGCGGCCAAACTGAATGCTATCATCTGCCTGAGTGGCCGCCCGAATTTAACCAAATAAATCTAAATCAGCAGTATGTGATACCGGTAGAAAAACAACAACAGGTTTTGATTGGCGGTGATTATCACCACCTTAATCCACATGACGGGCTGTCAATAGACAATCTGACAAGCCATGATCCGCAATTAAACCTGAATAACTGGCGGCAACACAACGATTCAAGGGCGCTCAGCCGCGCGCGGTTAATATCAAGCCGCGTGGGTCTGCGGGCAGGCACTGTAGATCATCTGCCTGTATGCGGCCCGCTGGTGGACAGCGCACAGTTTAAAAAGGCTTATGCTGATTTACACCATGGTCGCCATTGGCAATCCTACCAGCCGGCTCAGGTATATAAAAATCTGTATCTGCTTACTGGTTTAGGTGCCCGTGGCTTCACCTCAGCCCCTTTATTGGCCCGTATGTTGATGGCCATGGTGATGGGACAACCTTTGCCCCTGGAAAGGGATTTGGTTAAGATAGTGCATCCCAATCGATTTTTATACCGGCAACTCAAGAAACCACCCAATCAAGAACCGGGAGACAAGTTATGAGCCAATACAAAATTTCTCATGTCGCAGTTTATTGTGCCTCCAGCCGTGATATTGCTGACCCTTATTTCACCGCTGCCGATCAATTGGGTGCACATATGGCCCGTAATAAATGGACCCTGGTTTACGGCGGTGGCGGTACCGGACTGATGGGCCAGGTGGCCAACTCAATACAGCAACACGGCGGTAAAACCCTGGGTATTACGCCTGAGGTACTGAAAATTGATGCCTTAATCAATACCCGTGATGATGAACAAATTATTACCCACGACATGCCCAGCCGCAAAAATAAAATGATTGAAGTGGCCGATGCTTTTATTGCCTTACCCGGTGGTTTTGGGACTTTGGAGGAATTGTTTGAAGTCATGACCTTAAAGCAATTGGGTTTTCACGAAAAACCCATTGTGATTGCCAATTTTCACGGTTTCTACGATCAGTTGCTGAATTTCTTCGAAGAGTTGTACCGCCAAAAATTCAGTAAAACAATTTACCGCCAGTTGTATTATATTGCCGGTGATGCCGAGACCATTGTGGATTATCTGAACCACTACGTACCCCCGGATTTGGATAAACACTGGTTTGTTTAAAAATGGTTTTTTAGCGCTCGTTCCAGTAATAAGAATCGGGATATTGGCGTTGACCGAAAATGGCGGTGCCGACACGGATGATGGTAGCCCCTTCTTCGATGGCCATCTCCAAATCACCGCTCATGCCCATGGACAGCTCGTCCATGGCGACACCGGGAATTTTTTGCGCAATAACCTGCTGTTGGATAGCAACCAGACGCTGAAAACAAGCGCGGACTTTGTCTTTATCATCAGAAAATAAACCGATGGTCATCAGACCTTTGATGCGAATGCGGTCGAATTGGCTGATTTTTTTGATCAGTTCAACGGCTTGTTCCGGCTTAACACCGAATTTGCTGTCCTCATAGGAGGTGTTGACTTGCACCAATACATCGATGTGTTTGTGTTCAAATACCAAACGGTTTTGTAATTTTTTCGCCAACGACAGACGATCCACTGACTGGATACAATCGACCCACCGCAGCACATGCTTAATCTTGTTGCTTTGTAAATGACCAATAAAATGAATGCCCGGTCGGGGCTGTTTTAATTCAGGGCCCTTTTGTTCTAATTCCTGAACCCGGTTTTCGCCCATCAAAGGCTTATCCATCAAAACCAGGGCCTGTTCAATACGTGGTACGTCCACGGTTTTGGTGGCCAGTAATAAGCGCACGGTGTCACGCTTGCGGCCGGCTTTTGCACAGGCTTGTTCAATGCGCTGTTCAATAATGGCCAGATTATGGGCGATGTCGCTGTTGTCCCGGCTATCCTCGGTCACACAGCACCTCTTTTAACACCACCGCCTGATTATGTTCCTCATCTTTCGCACCGTAAAGCAATGTGACCCGTTTATCTTTGGCAATATTCACCAATTCATCAAGTTTGTCTTCACAGTCTTTAAGCTCTTTTTTGTATTTTTTCGCAAACGCATCAAATTTATCGGCATCATGATCAAACCATTTCCGTAAATCATCGGATGGGGCCAGTTCTTTGCACCAGTCATCTAATCGCGCGTCGTCTTTGCTGATGCCGCGCGGCCAGAGACGGTCCACCAATACCCGGTGACCGTCCCGTTTTGCCGCTTCTTGATAAATTCGCTTGGTGACAATATCCATTTGTGCCATGCTTTAAGCCTCTTTGAGAAAGTCTCGCAATACGTATTGTAAGATTCCACCGTGTTGGTAATAGGCAATTTCAATCTCAGAATCCAGGCGGGCCACGGCGGTAAAATTCACCACATCACCATTGTCTTTCACCGCCTTCACAGTGACTTCTTTGTGCGGTGTTAAACCTTCGGCAATACCGGTGATGGTAAACGTTTCTGTACCGTCCAAACCTAAACTGGCGGCATTTTCACCGGCTTTATATTGTAACGGCAAAACACCCATACCAACCAGGTTACTGCGATGAATGCGCTCATAGCTGTCCACCAAAACCGCTTTAACACCCAACAATGCGGTGCCTTTGGCCGCCCAGTCACGGGATGAACCGCTGCCGTACTCTTTACCACCCAATACCACCAATGGCGTATTATCTTCGCGGTATTTTTGTGCTGCATCAAACACCGTCATTTCTTCACCGGTGGGCAAATATCGGGTGTAACCGCCTTCTCTGTCCACCAATTCGTTTTTAATGCGCACGTTGGCAAAGGTACCACGCACCATCACTTTATCATTACCGCGCCGGGAGCCGTAAGAATTAAAGTCAGCGGGATCCACACCTTTGCTGATCAGGTACTGACCGGCCGCCGAATCTTCTGAAAATGAACCGGCCGGTGAAATGTGGTCTGTGGAGGTGCTGTCACCCAGTTTTAACAACGCCCGGGCGCCCTCAATGTTTTGTAATGCCGGCGGATGTTCTGAGATGTCTTTGAAAAACGGAATTTCTTGCACATAGGTGGAGTCATCTTCCCATTTGTATAAGGCGCCTTCGGCCACCGGTAATTGCTGCCAAATTTCGTTACCTTCAAAAATCTCACCGTAGTTTTTGGCAAAATCATCCGGGGTCAGAACTTCAGCCATAATGGCATTGATTTCATCATCACTGGGCCAGATGTCTTTTAAATAAACCGGTTCGCCATTTTTATCAAAGCTTAAAGGTTCTTTCTCCATATCAATGTCTATCCGACCGGCAATCGCAAAAGCCACCACCAGCATCGGTGACATCAGAAAGTTCATTTTAACCAGGGGATGAATACGGGCTTCGAAGTTACGGTTACCAGAGAGTACCGAAGTCGCCACCATATCATATTGTTTCACCGCTTGCTCCACTTTGGGCAATAACGGTCCGGAGTTACCGATACAGGAAGTACAACCATAACCCACCAGATGAAATTGCAGGGCTTCAAAATCCCGCATCAGGTCCGCTTTAATCAGATAATCAGTGACCACTTTGGAACCCGGTGCCAAGGAGGTTTTCACCCACGGTTTCACGTCGATACCGCGCCGTCTGGCATTACGCGCCACCAAACCGGCACCAATCATCACAAACGGATTGGAGGTGTTGGTACAGGATGTGATTGCCGCAATCGCGATGGAACCGTCTGAAAACTTATACTTCACCCGGTCTTGTTCAATCCAAACGCTTTTTAAGCCGTTTTCAGTTTTTTTACCGTGGAGCTTATTTTGCAGATTGCTGGTGTCATGCATTTCCACAGGTTGCGCACCACCTTCTTCCTGAAAACGTTGTTTCATGTCCTGAATGGTTTCACGATCATCCTGTTCAATATAAGACCGGCCAAAACCACCATGCAGTAGTTCACCAAATTTTGACTTAATGTTTTCAAGCAGTATTTTCTGTTGCGGCAATTTCGGACCCGCCACAGTGGGTTTAATTTGACTGACATCCAGTTCCAGTACCGTGGAATATTGAATCGCGGATTCATTTTCACGCCACAGCATATTTTCTTTACAATAGGCTTCCACCCGTTTAATTTGTTCTTCCGAGCGGTTACTGGTGCGCATATACTCAAGGGTTTTGTCGTCAATCGGGAAATAGGTGATGGTACAACCGAATTCCGGCGACATATTACCTAAGGTGGCACGATCGGGCACCGAAAGTTTGTCCAAACCATCACCAAAGACTTCCACGAACTTGCCCACCACGCCATGTTTGCGCAATAACTCGGCCACCGACAACACCAAATCCGTGGCGGTGGAACCAAGCGGCAGTTCACCGGTGAGTTTTAAGCCCACCACTTCAGGCATAATCATATAAATCGGCTGACCTAAGATGGCGGCTTCGGCTTCAATACCACCGACGCCCCAGGCCACCACACCAATACCATTCACCATCGGTGTATGACTGTCCGTACCGACCAAAGTATCAGGAAATAACTGACCGTCACGGGCAATCACACCTTGTGACAGGTATTCCAAATTCACCTGATGGCAAATACCCATGCCCGGCGGTACCACCGAAAAGTTGGTAAACGCTTTTTGGGCCCATTTCAATAGTTGATAGCGCTCTTTATTACGTTCATATTCCTTTTCCATGTTACGCTGGTAAGCATCTTCGGTACCAAAGTAGTCAATTTGTACCGAGTGATCTATCACCAGGTCCACCGGAATCAAGGGATTTATCAAGTCCACATTGCGGCCTTTGCGCGCCACTTCCGAACGAATTGCGGCAATATCCACCACCGCCGGAACCCCGGTAAAATCCTGCATCAATACCCGTGCCGGCTTAAACGGAATGTCATCATCAGAACCGCCGGGCTGCCAGTTTAATAAGGTGTCAATATGTTCTTTGGTGACACCAAATCCATCATAGTTTCGCACCGCGTTTTCCAAAAGAATACGAATGGAAAACGGCAATTTTTCGATGGCATGGCCTTGTTCCTGTAATGCCTTGAGACTGAAATAGTCATAGCTTTTATTATTCACTTGAAGGGTTTTTTTGACGCCGAACGGATCTTGGTTTGCCATTATATGCTCCTTAAAAAATGGGTGAAATAAGAAATCATGAGCCGCCTGAACAACCCTGATTTTTCTAAAACTTATTTAAATTGTTATACCTGAAATGCACATAATTTTCAAGTTTTGCGGCCGATTGAGACGTTTAAATTACCTTCATCAGAAGATTAAAACCAACAACAATATAAAGGTAAAAATAATCAAAAACCATTTATAAACGTCGGCTTTACCGGGTATGGTGTTCTTATGCTGTTTTTGCTCGGCCAAAAATCGTTGCATCAGGGCATCGCTGTCCAAAACCGTGTTGCTATTTTTATTGACTTGATTTGATTGATTGGCGCGACGCTTAATAAGGCTTATGGTTTGCTTGACAGCCGGTTTTTCCGGTGTTGCTTTGGGACCTTCCCGGTCGATATATTCGGCTTTTTTTACAGCCTCTAAAAGCGACAACAGTCGTTTACGTTGTGACCAGGGAATGCGTTTTAATAACGCCGGCTTATCCTCACGAATTCGATATGTTTTACCATCGATTCGAATCAAAATATCATCATCTTTAGACATTGAGTTTATCGCTGTTTTTTTTACGGATATACAGGGTTTTATCAACTTCCGCCACGACTTCAGCGGATTCATCGGTTATGTGCAACCGGTAAACCGGCAAATCTTTTTCACCACCGGCGGTGGTTTTTTTGATACGTTCGATTTCTTCAGTGCTGATTGCCATGGTGGCGGACACTTTACCGCGACCGGGTTTAACAAAATTGATGCTGGCGGCCTTGTCCCATACGATATATTCAGGCCCCAAAATACGCATTAGCATCAGCATATAATGCGGATCCACCATGGCATAAAGTGAACCACCGAAGTGCGTGCCCACCGCATTGCTATTGTACCAGTGCTGTTTCATACTGACGGTTACACTTTGCCAATCATCTGCGATATGCTCCACCCGAATACCGGCGCCGAAATAGGGGCCATACCAATTCATCAGACGTTTTGTTTTAGCTGGTGTGTTGGCTTTTTTGAGGCGTTTTAACATATCCATGGCTTAAGAGGCCAGGTATTGCAAAATAATACCGGTTAGCATGGCCGCTGAGGTTCCGACCACATAACCGAAGACCGCCAGCAAAACACCCACCGGCGCTAAGGCCACGTGGAAGGCCGATGCCACCACCGGTGCAGAAGCAGCCCCGCCGACATTGGCCTGCGAGCCCACCGCCAGGAAAAAAACCGGTGCTTTAATTAATTTACCCACCAACAATAATAAACCGGCATGAATGGAAATCCAGACACCGCCAATAACAAACAAAAACGGTTTAATCTGGGTGACATCCATTTTCAGACCGATGGTGGCCACCAGGACGTAAATAAACACCGACCCCACCGCCGAAGCCCCGGCACCTTCAAAATTCCTGGCTTTGGTAAACGACATTCCCACCCCGCCGGCAGTGGCGATAATAACCAGCCAGAAAAAGGTCGAATCCAGATTCATCTCAGCCAACACCGGGAAGGTGGTACCAATGGCCGGCCCCAGCCAGTTGGCAATCGCATGAGCCAGACCGGTAATCCCAAATGCAATGGCGACTATCAGCATTAAATCATCCATCTTCACCGGGCGCAGATTTTGCTCATGAAAGGTTTCCATCTTTAACTTAATGCGCTCAATGGCTGAGACATCAGCACCGGTACGGGCATCGATTTTGGCCGATCGCGCCGCCATCAATAACAGAATGGACATCCAGATATTGGCCCACACCACATCAATGGCCACCATTTGGGTAAAGGCCGGGCCGGACACTTCCCAGACTTCCATCATCGCTGCCTGATTGGCACCGCCGCCAATCCAGGAGCCTGCCAAGGTGGTCATACCGCGCCAGATATCCTCGGCGCCGGAACCCACAAAGGCGTCCGGAAACAGCCAGCGGGTCACGATAAATGCCACCGGACCACCGATCACGATACCCAAGGTACCGGTCAAAAACATAATACCGGCTTTCGGCCCCAGTCGAATAATGCCTTTTAAATCCACACTCAGAGTCAACAGCACCAGCGCTGCCGGCAATAGATACCGCGAAGCCATATAGTACAAATTTGAATCAGCGGCATTAATTAAGCCGAAGGTGGTCAGAAATGAAGGCAGTAAATAACACAATAACAAAGCCGGAACATAAGTATAAAATTTTTCCCAGAAGGGGTGTTTACTTTGTTTGGTGTAAAATATCAGCCCCAGAATGAGTGCCAAAACACCCAATAAGACGGCATCACTTTCAATAAAATATGATTGTTGTTCCACGATTAGCCTTTATCCTAAACAAAGCACCCCAGTTTAACAAACTTTTTTAAATCTGATTTATTAAAAACCAATTCTTTTTAGTTTATTACGGCTGCTTTTTTTTAAGCAAATATGCCACTGAAACACACTCCTGATATGAAACTTACAAACAACTGACATAAAATGGGGCGTTCTGTTTAAAATCAATTTTTGAACATATTAAAAAGCACCAAATCATTATGATTAAAAAACTTATCACACTCCTGATCTTTACCTTCCTGTATGCCTGTCATTCACAAAACAGCCAAACTGAACAACAACTTTATGTATTTGGCACAGTTGTCAATATCACCATCTGGCATGATAATCCGGCACAAACGCAACAGGCTCTGACATCGGTTTCTGATTTATTTGAACAAATGCATACACAATGGCACGCCTGGAAACCGGGCCGATTGCACAATATCAATACCAAGCTACGTGCCGGTGAAACCGTTCAACTCAATCAATCGGAAACCAATTTTTTTAAACAAGTTATCAATCTGAGCCGACAATCAAACCACCTGTTTAATCCCGCCATCGGAGAACTCATAAACAAGTGGGGCTTTCACACGGATACTTATCCCATTACCACACCGCCACCGTCAACACTGGACATTCAACAATTAAACAATCAGCACTTAAGCGTCGATAATTTATCCCTTAATCAGTCAACCTTAAGTAGTGATAACCGGCGTATATGGCTGGACTTTGGTGGCATTGCCAAAGGACTGGCCGTTGATAAAGCCATTCAGATTATTCAGCAGCATGGCATTGAAAACGCCATCGTTAATGCCGGCGGTGACTTGCGTGCCATTGGTCATAAACAAAAAAGAAACTGGCATATAGGCATTCAGTCACCAACTGACAAAGGTGTTGTCGCCGCACTGGACGTCTTGGGCAATGAGGCGATATTTACATCAGGAAATTATCAAAGGTATAAAGAGTTTAATGGTCAAAGGTATGCCCATATCTTGGATAGCAGAACCGGTTTTCCGATTAAGGACATTCTTTCTGTCACTGTGATAGCTAAAGATGGTATCACCGCCGATGCCGCTGCCACCGCACTGGCTGTTGCAGGTTTAAACGGTTGGCGTCAGACAGCAGAGAGAATGGGCATCAAACACGTTTTAATGATAGCTCAAAACGACCAATGCCAAGCAACGCCAGATATGCTCATGAGGCTCAGAGATGTTCATGTATCATGCCATCATTAAATAAGAAACAACACCATTTAACAATAAGTTAAAATAATTGCTTGTTATCGCTGTTGATATTCATTATCATTCGCGTTTTTATTAAAAAGAGCGAAAACATGCACAATAAACTGAAAGTGGCACTGCTTTTTGGCACCTGTCTTTCTGGCGCCGTTCACGCCGAAGACGATCAGGCCGAACACATGGAAGCCATGGTTGTTACAGCCAGTGGCTATGAGCAAAAGCTGATAGACGCACCAGCAAGTGT
>CAZLAW010000014.1:0-26846 GCA_964557625.1 uncultured Marinicella sp. | reverse complement strand
GCGCTTCTTATGGCCCTTATGCGCGTTCCATGATCCGGATTTGTAAAGAAGAGAGTTTTCATCAGCGTCAGGGTTATGACATCATGACCACACTGGCCCGGGGCAGTGATGCGCAGAAAAAAATGGCGCAGGATGCCTTAAACCGATTTTGGTGGCCGGCCCTGATGATGTTCGGACCCAGTGACAAAGATTCCAAACATTCGGCGCAGTCGATGCAATGGAAAATCAAACGCTTCAGCAATGACGATTTAAGGCAAAAATTTGTTGATGTGACCGTGCCACAGGCCGAGCACTTGGGACTGACCATTCCCGATGAAGACCTTAAATGGAATGAAGAACGGGGTCATTATGATTTTGGTGAGATTGACTGGGATGAGTTTATCAATGTCATTAAGGGCAATGGACCGTGTAATAAAGAACGCTTGCGGGCCCGTCAAAAAGCCCATGATGAGGGCGAATGGGTGCGAAAAGCCGCTGAAGTTTATCAACAAAATCAACGAGATGCCGCATGAAGCTCTATGAAATATTTATCCGCCCAAAATCAGGGTTAAACCACCGCCATGTGGGTTCTTTGCATGCCGCCGATGCCCAGATGGCCTTGCAAAATGCCCGGGATGTGTACACCCGTCGAGAAGAAGGGGTCAGTATTTGGGTGGTGGAAGCGGCCCACATCACTGCCTCAAATCCGGAACAATCAGAGCCCTGGTTTGATCCGGCAGCGGATAAAATTTACCGTCATCCGACTTTTTATCCCCTGGACGAAGAAGTGGATAATATGTGATGAATAAAGCCATTGAACATTATTTACTGCGATTGGCTGACACTGCCTTGACCCAATCTCAGCGGGTGGCAGAGTGGTGTGGCCATGGACCGTTTTTGGAAGAAGACATTGCGCTCACCAATGTGGCGCTGGATTTGTTGGGTCATGCCAAATTATTGTATGAACAGGCGGCCGAGATTTCAGCAGATTCGGTGACCGCCGATGACCTGGCTTTTTTGCGTGATGTACATGATTTTAAAAATCCATTATTAACCGAGTTACCACGCGGTGATTTTGCCTACACCATTTTAAAGCAGTATTTTCTGGATCAGTATAATGTGTTGTTGTATGCCGCATTAACGGACAGTCCATATACGCCACTGGCTGAAATCGCCACCAAAGCACTCATGGAAACGCGTTATCATCTGACCCGCAGCCGTGACTGGTGCCTGCGTTTATCGTTAAGCACCGATGAAGCCAAACAAAAAATTCAAGTCGCACTGGATGATTTGTATTTTTATACCCCCGAGCTGTTTGAAACAGATGATGCCCTGAATCAGCTGACGGCTGAATCGATTATGCCGGATTTATCGATATTAAAAACACAATGGCAACAACAGGTGGATAAATTGCTTGGTGAATGTCAATTACAGGTGCCGGAAAGTGGCTGGGTAGCCACCGGTGGTTTGCGCGGTGAGCATTCTGAACATTTGGGCTATATGCTGGCCGATATGCAATTCTTGCAACGGGCCTATCCGGGTTGTGAATGGTGATGGCAATCGCTAAGCCAATCACGGAAAGTCAGGTCAGGCAGTGGCTTGAGGCGGTCAAAGACCCTGAAATTCCGGTGATTTCTATCGCCGATTTAGGTGTCTTGTATGATGTTGAAGTCACGGATAACAAGGTGGTGGTGTCCATCTTACCCACTTATTCAGGTTGTCCGGCCATGGACACACTAGAAGAAGACATTGTTCTGGAACTGCGTAATCAGGGCATTGAACACGTACATGTTGTGGTCAAAAATTCACCGGCGTGGACCACGGATCGCATCACTGAGCAAGGGCGTCAACAGCTTCATGCCTACGGTATTACACCGCCACAAGATAAGGCCGGTCAACCGATCGTCTGCCCGCAATGTGGTTCCGCCAATACCACCTGTATTAGTCAGTTTGGTTCAACCGCCTGTAAAGCCCTGTACCGCTGCGAAGATTGTCTTGAACCCTTTGATTACTTTAAATGCCATGTCTGAATTTCATACCTTGCCGATTGCGGCCGTCAGCCAACAACCCAATGCCGTAGTTTGGCATTTCGATATTCCCGCCGAGTGGCAATCAGAGTTTCAGCATCAGCCGGGTCAACATCTAACCTTTAATCAAACCATTGGTGAAGAACAGATTCGGCGCAGCTATTCAATTTGTTCATCCACACAACACCCCAATCGTGTCTCGGTACTGATTAAACATATACACGGTGGACAGTTTTCTAGCTGGGCACAGCAACAAAAAGCCGGTACTGAAATGTCAGTTTTACCGCCCACCGGACGCTTTATCCTCAGACCCGAAGAGGGGCAGCGTTATGTGGGTTTTGCCGCCGGTGCCGGTATTACGCCGATTATGGGCATGGTTTATGCCGCATTGGAACAAACCGAAAGCGCTGAATTTATTCTGTTTTATGGCAATAAAACCGCCGGGGATGTGCTGTTAAAGGATCAGATTGCGGCCTTAAAAGACCGCTATGGTCAGCGATTTAGCGTGCATTATTTTTTAACCCAGCAGCAGGTTGATGTGGCCTTTAATCAAGGTCGTTTTGATAACCAAAAAGTGAAGGACATTTACCGACAATTTTTAAAACCCATTGATGTCAGCGGTTATTATGTGTGTGGTCCGGGGTTAATGATTGATGACTTGTGTGCCTGTTTGGAGTCTCTGGGCATTGAGAAAAGCCGCATCCATAATGAGCGCTTCTTAAGTGAAGGTCAGGCCATCAAAACAGACCGGAAACCGGCCCGGAAAGATGCCGATGTTAAGGTCACCATGGATGGTATCGAACACCAGTTTAACCTGAAAGCCGGCAGTGAAAAAACCTTATTGGAATCGGCTGAAGATGCGGGCATTGTATTACCATATTCATGCCGTGCCGGCGTTTGTGCCACCTGTCGTTGCCGTTTACTGGACGGCGAAGTGGATATGATAAACAACTATTCTTTGGAAGAATGGGAAACCAAAGCCGGTTATATCCTGAGCTGTCAGTCTTTACCCCGATCAAAAAAAATTCACATCTCATTTGACGAGTAAATTGTATGAAAACCACACCGATATCCAATCATTCAGAGATTGGCCGTTTAAATACGGTCATTATTCATGAACCAGGCCCTGAAATGGAGAATATGACACCGGAAACGGCCCATGAGGTGCTGTTTGATGACATTATTTCTTTGGATCTGGCCTTAAAGGAGCATGCCCAGTTATCCGGCGTATTAAAAAAAGTCTGTCCGAATGTGCTTGAGTTTGAAAGCCTGCTGGCGGATATTTTAACCGATGAACGGACTAAATTGGATTTGCTGGAAGCGGTGTGTCAATTACACCAACAACAGGCTTTGGTGGATGATCTGATGGCGTTGGAAGCCAATCCGTTGGCCGCTCAACTGTTCCAGGGCACTCTAATGGTGAAAAATAATCTGGAAAAGTTTCTCAGCCCGTCGCGGCATGCCATACCGCCACTGCCGAATGCATTTTTCACCCGTGATGCGGTGATGTGTGTTTATGATAAAGCCATTATCGGCTCGATGGCGCATAAAGTGCGTTTAACTGAAGCCATTTTGTTGAAGCATATTTTTGATGAACACCCGAAATTAGACAGCCAGGGCTTTCACTTTGACGGCACCCGCAAGGATAATAATGACGTTACCATCGAAGGCGGCGACTTATTGGTGATTCGGGATGATTTGCTGGTGATTGGTTTTTCTGAACGCACCTCAGCCAACGGTATTGATCGATTGGCAGAACGCCTTTCTAAAAATAAAGAACAGTTAGACATCGTGGTGGTGGAATTACCTAAAATTCGGGCCACCATTCATTTGGACATGATTTTCACCATGCTGGATGTGGACACAGCCATGAATTTTGCGCCACTGATCACCGGTCCTAACAAATGTCGGGCCTTTCATATGCACTGTGAGTGCGGTGAAATAAAGCATATCAAAGAATATTCAGGTTTACCCAAAGCCTTGCGAAATTTCGGACTGGAACTTAATTTTGTGAATTGTGGCGGCGAGGATGCCTTTACTCAGGAACGTGAACAATGGACCAGCGGTGCCAACTTTTTCACTTTTGCACCGGGTCATGTTATCGGTTATCAACATAATAAAGCCACCATGGAAGCACTAAATCAGGCCGGTTTTGAAATCATCGATGCGTTGGATATTATTCATGATAAGAAGACCTTGCCCAATGGTAAAGCGGCGGTGGCGATGGATGGTTCTGAACTGTCTCGCGGTGGCGGTGGCTGTCGTTGTATGACGTTACCGGTACACCGCGACCCGGTTAACTGGTGAGCTCATAAGCCCAGGTACCAGTTAGCCAGAGAAAAATAAATCAGCACCCCGGAGATATCGGCAATGGAGGTAATCAACGGGGTACTGGCCGCGGCCGGATCCATGCCTAATCGGGTAAACAAAAAGGGCAGGGACAAGCCCACCACGCTGCCGACGACAACAATACAAACCATGGTCATGGCCACCACCGGAATGATATCAGGTGCTCTGAATCCGGCAATAATGGCCACCCCTGCGGCCATGGTAATGCCTAATAAAACGGCAACCTGACATTCTTTTATCAGTAACTTTAACCAGTCTTTCATATAAGCCTCTCCGGTGGCCAGAGCGCGCACCATAATGGTGGCCGATTGACTGCCGGCATTACCGCCGGAATCAATCAATAACGGTAGAAAAAATACCAAAGCCACCATCGCCTGAATGGTGTCTTCAAAACTGGCAATGGCTGCACCTGAAACGATGTTGACCGCCACCAATGCCATTAACCAAACAATGCGTTTCTGGTATAAAAATCCAATACCGGCCTGTAAAGGCTCACTCACCCGGTCTTGTAATGAACCAAATTTATGAAAGTCTTCGGTGGCTTCGTCTTCGGCCACATCCAGCACATCATCCACGGTCACAATACCAATTAATATGCCTTGACTGTCGGTAACAGGCAAAGCGATACGGTCATATTTTTTAAAGGTTTGAATGGCGGTTTCCTGATCAGCATCTGCCTGTAAAGAAACAAAACGGTTGTCCATCAATGCGTGTATTTCCGTGTCCGGTTCAGCCAGAATAAGGTCTCTGATGCGTAAATCATCAATCAGTTTAAAGTCCTCATTAACCACATAAATCACATTGATGGTTTCAGAATCGATGCCGTGCTGTCGTATATGTGCCAGTGATTTTTCAACGGTCCAGTGATTTTTTATCGCCACATAATCCGTGGTCATTAAACGACCAATACTTTCTTCCGGATAACCCAGTAGTCGTACCGCGGCATGTTGCTCTTTTTCATTGAGCATGTTGAGTAATTTTTGGGTGATCTCACCGGGTAACTCCCCAAAAAATGCGGTCCGGTCATCCGGTGATAAGCGGTTGAGTAAATCAGCCAGCCGTTTGCGTTTTCCCGCCAGTGCCTGGATTAAGGCTTGTTGTTGTTTAAGCGACAGTAATTCGAAAACATGGGCGGCTTTATCCCGTCTTAATAAACGAAACAGTACCACCGCTTGCTCATCGGCCAATGTTTCAATCAATGCCGCAATATCAGGGGCGGGCCAATGCTCAGCGGCCCGTCTTAAGGTGAAAAACTGACCTGCCTGCAGGTATTGTTCAAATTGGCGGTTTAATGCTTCGACTGAATAAGATTGCATGGTGTTCACTCTTTAATGACTTGTGGTACTGCCAATGGGTGAACCCGGTGGCAGTTTCGGTTGTTCCTTCTTGTCTGTTGACCGGCGGCCGTCAAAAAACCGGACGATTTCATCGGCCATAAGCTGTGTCGACGCCGTTCTATGCTTGTTGCCGGCATAGTCTTTCAGAAAAGCATCGACCTCTGCTTTGACCTGTGATGAAGTTTGCGGGTGCTGTGATAAATTCAGCAGATTTTGCAGTGTGATCCAGTTAACACTGTTTTGCAGCCACTGTTTTTTTTGTTCACGGTGTTTGCGGTGCCAGGTGGCTTTGGCTAATTGTTGTAGCACCTTAGAAACAGATGGGAGGGCCTTTTGTCGGGCATGTTGTTCACTGAGTCGATTCATCCGGTGCGGATGTAACAACAACGACAGACTTAAATCCGCCGCCGCTTCAACCGCAGATGCCGTGTCAAAAGTGACCTCGCTGCGTGATTTAAACAATTCACGGTCGCGGTTATCACCGGCCGGTAAAGGCAACAGTAATTCAGTGATGGACTCATCAATATCAAGGGTTTTCACATCAATGGTTTTAAGCACGGCGGTTAAAGCCTGTTGTTGTATTTCAGCGGGGACGATACGCGCTTCGACCGGAGACTTTTGCCCTTTGATGGCATAGTGATAATCAACTCCCGCAATGAGTTTGACCACTGCTTCTACCTGATAGCGGTGAAATAAATACAACGGTACAAACAGCCGTTGTAATTCCGCCACGGCCGTACCTGATGGTAGTGTATTCAAACCAAAATGTTGCATGGCTTTGGCGCGTACGTTTAAGACCTGATACAAAGATTCAATCGCATCATCACCGTTATCCCACAGATGCGCTTGTGGATGCGCACCGCCGACGGCACGGGCATCCCGGTCAGCAATCATGACATGACCGGCTTGTTGTGCATCAGCGATTATTTTTTGTAAAGCTTGATGGCTATCCTGGTCTTGATCGAATTCACGGTACAGGTAAATAATGGCAATTTTATCCCAATCTCCAATCCCGACATCATAGGCCTGGCTTAAATCAATTTTGTCATTTTTAATTGTCATCAACGGATGCGGGTAATCCATCACTGAACTGCGGTTTTGACTGCTGGCATGAAAATTATGAATTAAGCCCAGGGTGTGACCCACTTCATGGGCTGATAACTGGCGTAAACGGGCCAAAGCCATTTCCTGAATTGCTGTGGTATCAGTATGTTCATTGTTAAAAGGGGACAAAAGCGCCTGCGCAATGCGCATATCCTGGCGTACCCGTAATGAGCCTAAAGTGACATGGCCTTTCAGGATTTCGCCACTGCGTGGATCAACCACGCTGTAACCATAGGACCAGCCGCGGGTGGCACGGTGTACCCATTGGATGGTGTTATAGCGAATATCCAGTGGGTTGGCATCCGCCGGCAGCATTTTGATTTCAAAGGCATTATTAAAACCGGCAGATTCAAAGGCTTCTTGCCACCAGGCAGCCCCTTCCAGTAAAGCTGAACGGATGGGTTCGGGTGTACCGGAATCCAGGTAGTAAACAATGGGTTTTATAACCTGACCCGAGTTATCGGTTTCTAAGCGGTGGCGAATCGCCCATTGCACTTTCATGTTTTCATCCAGGGGAGCGGCATAATCATAAAAAGTGAGGGGAATGCCGCCGGAGCGAGGATCGTACGCCCGTGGTTGCATTACCTGATCCGGTAAGCGCACAAAAGAGTGGTGGGTACGAACCGTTAGAGCAGTGTGATCCGGGGTCACACTGCGCAAATATGGACCGGCATCCTGTCCGGTGAGGGTAATCAGGGCTTCAAACTCGGTGTTATCCGGAAAACTTTTAGTATTCGGCTGATAAATCACAGAACGTGACAGATCGATTGAAAACCGGCCTTCTTTACGTTGCTTTAAACGACCCTGAATATGATGAGAATCCTGTAATAAGAAATCAGTTAAATCTACTAACACAGCATTGTTGTGTTCAGCAACCACTTCCGTACCCCAGAGTACTGAACGGGCAAAGCCATCTTCCACCGCTTGACGTTCCTGTGGATTGTCACTGATGGCACGATAGGTTTGATTGGCTTGCACCAGTAATACTTTCGGTCCATGGTGTTCAAAATGCACCACCCGGTTATTACCAATCTGACCCCGGTCTAAGCCAATGTCATTGGAACCGACACCGGTTTGTAAATAATTAATGTACAAGAACTCTTTATTAAAGTCAGATATTTCCAGAAAGATTTTAGCCTCGCTGTTATCCCAGTAAAAATTAAAAAAACCAGAATGAAGCTGCATGTCCTGAACATAATCATCAATATCATTGGCTGCTATATGGAAACTGATAAGAAGACTGAACAGGATAATTATATTTTTCATAAGCGATACTTTTGTGAGGTGGTGAATTTATCCAACAACCCGGTTTCGACCTTGTTGTTTGGCTTTGTATAAGTTTTTATCCGCAAATTTTAACAAGTCTGAAAGACTACAATTGCTACCATAACAAGTAACAATGCCGATACTAACGGTAACGGGTATGTCATGCTGATTAGACTGTAAACGTATTTTTTCAGTGGCACTGCGAATGTTTTCAGCGATTTTATGACATTCATCATGATCTGTACTTGATAAAATAACACAAAACTCTTCACCACCCACACGGAAACAGTCACTTTTTGATCCGCTGTGCTTTTGTAAAATCTCAGAAAATTTCCGGATAAAAGCATCGCCGGCATCATGACCATATAAATCATTGATGTTTTTAAAATAGTCCAGATCAGCTGTTAGCAAACTTAAGGGTTGTTGTTCTTTGATTGATTGTTCTAATTTATGATGAAAGACGTCACTAAGCATGGTTCGGTTAAACAAGCCGGTGAGAAAATCATGACTGGCCAAATGAATTAAATCAGTTCTGGCATGCTCATTGGTGCGTTCGTAATGAAAAGACAAACCCCAAATCAATACAACCACAATAACCACATTATAAAACCCCAGTTGTTCAGTAATAATGACATGATCCTGAAACCGATTGATAAATATAATTGCAGACAGCAATAAAAATGTGGCAGTGACGATAAACCCAAGTCGTACACCCAACAATAAATGAGCAATCAACGGCATTAACAACACAAAATTATATGCGGTTATATAAATGTCTAATCGCGCAAATACAATAAGCAAAAATAAACAAAATAAAAGTACATAAGCCAGTGCGACATGCTGGTATAGTTTGTAACTCAAGTCACTTTTTAAAAAATACAGCAGTATAAATGAAATACCGGCACCGATTAATTCGACGGTAAAGAGTACATATTTTGCCCGGAAATAATTCACCACCGCAAAGATGATAACAGCCGAGCCACTTAAAATCAGGAGTAAACCCAGAACATGGCGTTTATGACTATTAAAACGTTTGTGAAGTGAGGATTTGTCTTTTAAATTCATAAAAAGGTGTTCTGTTTGGCGATTATTTCGATGGAGACACCGCATCAAATATTTTAACAGCGATAAAAAGGCAGTTTTTCAATGACTCGAATGATGAAATTATTTTACAATGTTTGAAATTAAATAAAATATTATATCTAAAATGCTGAAATTACTCACCTTCTGTCTGAGCTTATTAATCACCACTGCCGGATTGACCATGGATCGTGTCACGGGTTCCACGTTTGCCAGCCGGTCACCGGTTCTGGCTTCTGAAGCCATGGCGGCCACTTCTCAGCCTCTGGCGACTCAGGTGGCGCTTCAAATAATGCGTGAGGGTGGTAATGCCATTGATGCGGCGATTGCCGCTAATGCCTTATTGGGCTTGGTGGAACCCACCGGTAACGGTATAGGCGGTGATTTGTTTGCCATTGTCTGGGACGCCAAAAGCAATAAGCTCTATGGCTTAAATGGTTCCGGACGTTCCCCGAAATCATTGAGTTTGCAATGGTTCAAAGACAATGGCTATGACAAAATTCCCAGTCACGGCCCTTTACCTGTGACTGTACCGGGTGCAGTGGATGGCTGGTTTATGCTGCATCAACGGTTTGGTCAATTACCGATGGAAAAAATTCTGCAACCGACCATTGATTATGCTGAAAAAGGATTTCCGGTCACCCAGTTGATTGCTTATTATTGGAACCGGTCCGTTCCGGTCTTAGAAAAATGGCCCGGCTTTACCGAACAAATGACACTGGATGGCAAAGCACCGAAAGAAGGTGATATCTGGAAAAATCAACATCTGGCCAACACCTTATCATTAATTGCCAGAGAAGGGCGTGATGCCTTTTATAAAGGTCAAATTGCTCACACCATCGCCGATTATATGCAAGCCAATGGCGGCCACCTCAGCTATGAAGATATGGCCGCTCATTCAGGAGAATGGGTGGCGCCGGTGAGTACTGATTACCGGGGTTATGATGTCTGGGAATTGCCACCCAACGGGCAGGGCATTGCGGCCTTACAGATACTGAATATACTGTCACAGTTCGATGTGGGTTCGATGCAATTAGATTCAGTAGAGTACGTGCATTTGTTTACTGAAGCCAAAAAACTCGCCTTTGAAGATCGGGCGAAGTTTTACGCAGATCCTGATTTTAATCAATTGCCTGTCAAAGCTTTAATCAGCCATGCCTATGCCAAGAAAAGAGCCCGGATGATTGATTTAAATAAAGCGGCTAAAAGCTATCCGGCCGGCAACCCGGCCTTGCAGGCGGGTGACACCATTTATCTGACCACAGCCGATAAAGACGGCAATATGGTGTCTTTAATTCAGAGTAATTACCGTGGTATGGGTTCCGGCATGACCCCGCCAGGTTTAGGTTTTATCTTACAAGACCGCGGCGAAATGTTTTCTTTGGAAAAAGACCATCCGAATGTTTTTGAAGGCGGCAAACGCCCATTCCACACCATTATCCCGGCCTTTATTACCAAAGAGGGTAAGCCTTATATGAGTTTTGGTTTAATGGGCGGTGCCATGCAACCACAAGGCCACGCTCAAATTGTGGTGAATTTGATTGATTTTGGCATGGATGTTCAGGCCGCCGGTGATGCCCCACGGATTCATCACACCGGCTCATCACAACCCACTGATGAAGTGATGACTGATGGTGGTATCTTGAATTTAGAAACCGGTTTTTCTTACGACACCATTCGCGGGCTGATGCAAAAAGGGCATAAAATTCAGTTTGCCAACGGTCCTTACGGTGGTTATCAGGCCATTATGAAAGCGGATAATGGCGTTTATTGGGGCGCATCTGAAAGCCGCAAAGACGGACAGGCTGCGGGTTATTGATCGAATATTGTGTATATTCAACCCTTTTTATTTGAGGGGATCGTCAATACGTTTTTTAAATTCTTCAAAGGTTTCTGTTCGTTCAGAATAGCGATCAACCAAATGGTCTTTGATGTCTCTTGTTAATAATGTAAATTTAACCAGTTCTTCAGTCACATCCACAATGCGATCATACAGGGAAGAAGGTCGCATGCGGTCATTATCATCAAATTGTTGCCAGGCTTTGGGCACCGAAGATTGATTGGGTATCGTGATCAGACGCATCCAGCGGCCTAAAATACGCAATTGGTTCACGGTGTTAAAGGATTGGGAACCGCCACTGACTTGCATCACAGCCAGGGTTTTACCTTGAGTCGGTCTGACAGCTCCCATGGTTAAAGGAATCCAGTCAATTTGGCTTTTCATAATGCCGGTGATGCTGCCGTGCCGTTCTGGTGAACACCAGACCATACCTTCACACCATTGAACAAGATCGTGGAGTTCTTTAACCTTAGGGTGTTCTTTATCCAGGCTGTCCGGTTGCGGCAAACCTTCTGGGTTGAAAATGCGGGTTTCAGCGCCGAAGTGCTCAAGTAAGCGTTGTGCTTCTTGTGTGACCAATCGACTGAATGATCGTTCTCGAATTGAACCGTATAACAATAAAATTTTAGCCGGATGAGGGCTCTGTGAATCAGGCCATAATTGGCTTGGATCACTTTTTTTGAATGTATCACGGTTAATATTCGGTAAGTCTTGTTCTTCAATTTTCATTTTTGAACCAGTGTTGCGTGCGGTTAGAAAAAGCCACCAGAGACAACATCACAGGCACTTCGACAAGTACACCAACCACGGTGGCCAAGGCAGCCCCTGAATTCAAACCAAATAATGATATGGCCACAGCCACAGCCAATTCGAAGAAGTTAGATGTTCCGATTAAACAGGCCGGTGCCGCAATGTCATAGGTTAACCGCATCCGTTTAGCGATGAAGTAGGCCATAAAAAAGATGCCATAGGTCTGAATAAGTAACGGTATGGCGATTAAGACAATGGCCAGGGGTTGGTTAATTATTTTTTCAGCTTGAAAGCCGAATAAAAGAATCACCGTGGCCAGCAAACCGATAATAGACCACAGTTTTAGTGTTTTTAACAGGCCGTCGACATTATTTTTAAGAAGCTTTCGGGTCAGCCAGCCGGCCAACATCGGTAACAGGACATAAAGAATGACGGATACGGTCAAGGTTTGCCAGGGCACATGAATGTTTGTGACACCTAACAGTAAAGCGGCTATCGGTGCAAAAGCAAAAATCATAATGATGTCATTAATAGAGACTTGTACCAACGTGAAATTCGGATTGCCTTTGGTTAACTGGCTCCAGACAAACACCATGGCAGTGCAGGGTGCCACTCCCAGTAATATCATGCCGGCGATGTATTCTGTGGCATCACTTGGGTCCACCCAGGCAGCAAAAAACACCTTGAAAAACAAATAACCCAAAGCCGCCATACTAAAAGGTTTAATTAACCAGTTAATAATCAGCGTGAGTAATAAGCCCTTCGGATTGTTACCGGTGTCCTTAATAGACGTAAAATCCACCTGAACCATCATTGGGTAAATCATGACCCAGATAAGGACAGCAATAACCAGATTCACATGGGCATACTCTAAAGCCGCTACAGTGGTAAAAATAACCGGAAATAAATAGCCGAGAGTCACACCAACGGTGATACAAATGGCCACCCATAATGATAAATAACGTTCAAATAATCCCATGGTTTTTTGCTCCTTTAAGTTAAATGTTTTTCAATTTCTTGAATGAATGATTTGATTTCATCGCGTACCCGTCGGTAACAGTCCAGAATTTCGGATTCTTCAGTCAATGATTCAGCCAATTTGGGTGGATCATCAAATCCCACATGGATAACTTGAGCTGATCCCGGAAAATACGGGCAGGTTTCATGGGCATGGCCACAAACTGTGAAGACATAATCAAAATCAACGTCTGCCAGATCATCGAGACTTTTAGATTGGTGGTGGCTTATATCTACACCTGCTTCAGCCATCACTTGAACGGCAAGCTTATTAAGACCATGTTGTTCAATCCCGGCAGAGTAAGCGTTAAAACGTTCTGGTTGTAACGCCCTGAGCCAAGCTTCTGCCATTTGCGATCGACAACTGTTGCCGGTGCATAAAAATAAAACATTGATTTTCATGAACAGTTTCGAATGAGTTTTTGTAAGCGTTTGATGTCATCCTTGAAGGGTGGTTCTTTGCCGGCATCTTTCAGGCATATGCATAGAAGTGTCCAGCGCTTTTTGGGCATGTCTTCATTCAGCCGATAATGCACCCATTGTTCGCGTTGTTCAGCGATGACCAGTTTTAAATCTCTGAGCTGTTTAAAGTGTCGTGAGATCATCGACTGGGAGCAATCAAGAATCTCCATAAAGTCACAAACACAAAGACTGTCCGGATGCCGTTTGTGCATTAATACCAAGGCACGCAATCGAACCGGATTTGACAATACCTTAAACAATTCAGTAATGTTCATAAAATAGCATATGTGCATATACAGATATGCGGTATTTTTAATTCTCATCAGGTGGATGTCAAGGGTTGGATTGAAAATTTTTTGTATGTTGATGCTGTCACTATGTGAAAGCTCAAAGGCAGGTGCTTCGCTAATCAAAGACGATTTCGCCAAAACCTGGGATTATGTTGACGAAATTGGATGATTTTAAATGGTTCTTGTTTATTAACTGGAGAAGTTAAAGTGATTCGACCACTTGTTTGGGTGTCGAGAATTGGTATGTTTTGGTTTTTATAGACGGCCTTAATTTTTTCAGTGGGGTGGTTAAACTGGTTAAATGCGCCGGATGAGTTGAGGGCTATTGTTGGGTTAACAGCTGCCACAAACTCAGGTGTTGATGAGGTGTTACTGCCATGGTGAGGGATAAGCAGAATATCGGATTGGATGGCTAAAGGATGATGTAATGTTAATCGATACTCAACGGCTTGTTCAATATCGCCGGTTAACAACAAAGTTGTTTCGGCTGTGCTAATTTTTAGTACACATGAACTGTTGTTTTTTAAATAGGGTTTAAGATTGTAAGGGCTCAGCACCTCAAATTGAACGCCATCCCATTGCCATTGTTGACCTTTGATACAGGCTTTGAATCGACCATCGGTGCTCAGGGTTTGGCCGATTGAGATGGCCTGAGCCAGATTGGGGTAAGCACCGGCGTGATCATTGTCTTTGTGTGATAAGATAACTGTATCAACAACATCAATTCTGTTTTGCCTTAATAAGGGCACAATCACCGCATCGGCGAAATTAAATCCACTGGGAAAACGCGCACCGACATCGTAGAGCAATTGGTGGTTTTGGGTTTGGATTAAGACCGAAGTACCTTGACCAACATCTAAAATATCGGCTTGAAAGTGTCCCGGCTGTGGTCGGTTCGTTTGCGGCCAAAGTGCAATGGCTATGAGAACAAGCCCCCATAACCGTTGCGGGATGGCTTTGGGGAGCAATAATATGATGGCAGCCAGAGTCAGTAAGCCCAGTGACCAAACACCCTGAACCGGCCACGCCAATGCGGTGACATCAATGGATTTAAATTGATCAAGGAAGCGCCAGAACAACGCACTGATAAAGTTCATGTAATCGACCAAAACAATTGGTATTGAGCCGCTTATTTGAAGCCACAACAGGGTTAACAGTAAAAAAGGAATAAATAATACGGTCATCAGGGGGATAACAATGACATTGACCAGTGGCGCCAGCAATTTTAAACTGCCAAACTGCAGCAAACTTAAAGGCATCATGCCGATTAATAACAGCCACTGAATTTTTATGAAGTCAAGCCATTTTGGGTGCTGCGACGAGCGCCCCTGAAAAGCAAAAATAAGCACCGCCACTGCCCAAAAAGACAACCAAAAACCATTATCAAGCACGTTCAAAGGGTCCAGTACAAGTACCAGCAATAAACTGATGGACCACACATCCCAGGCATAAGCGCTGCGTCGCAGCCATTTAAAACCGGCATAGACTGCCAGCATAATTAAAGCCCGTTGGGTGGATACGGCAAACCCCGCCAAAGCGGCGTAGGCAGCGGCCAGCATGAAGCCAATGGTAACTTGTAGTAAAGGCCGTGGCAGGTGTTGTTGTGGGAACAGGGTAAACAGTAACCAGCCCAGCCCGGCACCGATGGCGCCCACCATGCCAATGTGTAATCCCGAAATGGCAATCAGATGAGCGGTTCCGGTGGCTTGAAATAATTTATGATCCTGAGGTTCAAAGCGGCTTTTATCGCCGATGGATAAAGCATGAAGCAGGGCGTTGCTGCGAGGTTCGGAGAAATAGCGGTCTAATTGCGCGGACACATGATGGCGCCACTGGTTCATTTTAATCTTTAATGACAATCGCCACCCGGGGCGGGTATGCTCAACTTTCACTGCATTTTGGATTGTGGCCAGGGCATCAATACCGTGGCGAAACAGCCAGCGTTCTCGATCAAATCCGACGCCATTGGCGGTGCCATGGGGAGGCTTTAACAATAAATCAAACCGGTATTGATCGCCCGGCCGATAATCGGGTGGGTTTGATGGGACAGACTGATTCTGATACCCGCGATAATGGCTGACCAGTAATGTTTGCCGGTCTGTGGTTTCAATGATAAAACTTATTTTATGTGAAGACGCCACCGGAAGATTGGTGATCACGGCATTAACGGTGCGATGTTCTTTGATGGTCAACTGTTGCTGCTGTTGTGAGTTGGCCACCACAAGAACCAGCAACAGTCCACTTAGATAGCCATAGCCATATGTTTTAAAACCGGGCCAAAATCGGCCAATCCCGTAACAGATTACAACACTCAGGAAAAACCATATACCGCCTACATCAATATCCGGTATCCACAAAAGTTGAGCGCAACCGGCCAAAAATGCCAGAGCAAAACCGGGTGAAAACAGCTGGATATTTAATTTGACAATGGTTGCAGGGCTCCGTGTTTTAATCGATAGGTGGTTTGCATCATGGCAGCGACCTGGCGGTCATGGGTCACCACAATTAAAGCGGTGTGATGTTGTCGGTTTAACCCGGTAAACAATTTCATCACCGACAGGGCGGTGTCTTCGTCCAAATTTCCAGTGGGTTCGTCCGCTAATATGCAATCCGGGTTGGTGACCAGTGCACGGGCAATGGCAGCCCGTTGTCTCTCACCGCCGGATAATTGACCGGGACGGTGACTGAGGCGTTCAGCCAGACCCACCTGGGTTAACATGTCGGTGGCTTTCTGGCGCGCGGATGATTTATGTTCTCGGGCAATCAATAATGGCATCATGACATTTTCCAGGGCCGAAAACTCCGGCAACAAATGATGAAACTGGTACACAAACCCCAAGTGTTTGTTTCTCACCAGTCCGCGTTTTTTATTATTGAGTCGAGCCATGTCGTGTCCACACACGGATACCTGGCCGGCGCTGGGTGTATCAAGACCGCCCAGCAAATGTAACAATGTACTTTTGCCGGAGCCCGAAGCCCCCATAATGGCGATGCTCTGGCCGGATTGAATATCAAAATCAAGTGATTCAAATACGGTGATTTTTTTACCGGCATCTTCGAAATACTTACTGAGGTTTTGACAGGCAATGACTGTGGTGGGGTTATTCATAACGTAAGGCCTCCGCCGGTTGTACCCGGGAAGCACGCCACGCCGGATATAAGGTGGCCAGAACAGACAGGCTAAAGGCGATACCGATGATTGTAAGCACATCGGCTGTGTGTAAATCAGCATATATTTCGCTGATGTAGTAAACATCCTTGGCCAGAAAAGTCGTGTTAAACCAGCCTTCCAGGGTTGTAATAATGCCGTTGATATTGAAGGCGAATAGTAAACCAGCAATGGTGCCCAGCACAGTGCCGATAAAACCAATCAAAGTACCGGTGACCATAAACACGCCCATCACCTGACTGCCTGATAAGCCCAGTGTCCTTAAAATGGCCACATCAGATTGCTTGTCTGTGACCAGCATGACCAGGGTCGATAAAATATTAAAAGCCGCCACTGCGACAATCATGGACAGAATTATAAACATCACCGTGCGTTCAGTTTTGGTGGCTTTAAAATAATTCACATGTTCCTGAGTCCAGTCACGAATGCGATAAAAGCCGTCTAATTGGGGGCCCAGTTCACGCACGATACGCGGTGCCTGCATCAGATCTGTTACTTTTATGCGTACGCCTTCGGCGGCTCCGGGCGGGATACGTAATAATGTGGCGGCATCGTGCAAATGAATAAGCGCCAGTTTGAAGTCGTATTCATACATCCCGACCTCAAAAATGCCTGACACCGTAAAGCGTTTGAGGCGAGGCGTGATGCCCACAGCGGTGGTGCGAAACTCGGGCACGTAGAGGGTGACCTTATCACCGGGACCAACCCCTAAATGGGCCGCTAAATCAACGCCTAAAATAATGTTAAATGCGCCGGCTTGTAAGTCATCCAGTTGTCCGTAACGCATATTATTTTGAAATTCGGTCACCTGCTTTTCCTGTTTAGGCATAATGCCCTGAACCAAGACACCTTCGGTGTTCATGCCTTGCAACATGCCCTCGGTGCGAATAAAGGGTGCCGCACCCACCACTTCGGGATGGGCGCTGACTTGTTCAATGGCTTGTTGGTAATTGTTTAAATGCGCTCCCTGAAAGGCTGAAATGGTGGCGTGGGACACGGTGCTGAGCATGCGATCCTGAAATTCCTTATTAAATCCGTTCATCACACCGATGACGACAATTACGGTCATGACACCAATGGCAATCCCACCCATAGAAATCAGTGAAATAAAAGAGATAAAGTGGTTCTTTCTTTTGGCACGGGTATAACGCAAGCCAATAAGAAGCGGTAAGTTCATAATTGTTTATCCAATTGTATTGTGCTATTTTGACTGATTCTTATCATTATCTCAATGCAAGACAGACACAAAAAAACCACCGGCGAAGCGGTGGTTTTTTTGCTGATTTTAAAAATATTAAACGGACGGATTGGGTTCATCCAATTCTTCTTCCGCTTCCTCAGCTGCTTCTTCAACTTCATCAGCGGCATCATCAGCGGCGTCTTTGGTATCGTCCATCATATCTTTGGCTTTTTCTTTACCATCTTCGTACATGTCTTGAGCGCCTTCTTTGGCATCTTCGTACATGTCTTTGGCACCTTCTTTACCTTCCTCATAAAGTTCTTCAGTTTTATCTGCAGCATCGTCGGCGGCATCACCAATCGCATCTGCGGCGTCAGAAGCGGCTTCCTTGGTGGCGTCAGCAGCCTGATTCAGTTCTTGTTTGGCTTCTTTCATGGCATCATTTTGATCAGCGTCGTCGTTATTACAAGCGCTTAACACCAATCCGAGCGATGCCAATAACAGTAAAGTGGTTAATTTTTTCATGATTCCTCCGAATTAAAATTATATTGAGTCCATAAGTTAGGGTTTCTGCCGTTTAAAGTCAATAGTGAATTTTTATTTACCCGGCAGAAAACCCGGTATCTTCTTGGTTTTAACGTAGAATTTACTTTTTAGACAGGTGATAATAAGCTTTTTTTATGACTCAATGCATTCCATGAAATTCATTTTATTGTACCTGCTGCTGTTAATTCCTTTATCTGCTGTCGCTGCTTGCGAAGGTGATTTTATACATATTGCCGAAATTCAAGGTCCCGATGACACAAGCCCTTTACTTGAACGCACGGTAACGGTTAAAGCCGTGGTTTCGGGTGTGTTTTTGCAAGCCGGTGAATTGGACGGTTTTTTTGTTCAATCCTTACAGCCCGATGATGATCCCAATACATCAGAGGGGTTATTTATCTACACCGGACAATGGCAGCCAGCCGTGACGGTGGGTGATGTGGTGACAGTATCCGGGCGGGTGTCTGAACAACATGGCTTGACTCAATTACGCGCCATCAGCAACATCACCCGATGTGGTCATCAACAAACCTTGCCCAAGCCTCAAACAATTGAATTGCCGTTTGACGATTTGAATCTGGAAACATTGGAAAATATGCGGGTTGAAATTAAAGATGCTGTGGTCACTGATATTTACCAATACCTTAAACTGGGTGAAATCACAGTGTCCTCTGAGCGTTTGTTTTCAACCACCAGTCTGGTTCAGCCCGGCCCGGCGGTTGAGCCTTTGGTCATATCCCAGCAACGTGATCAGTTGGTGGTGGATGATGGTCGATTGCAGGCATATGCCAGACCGTTTGCTGTGGGACGTGACGGGCAGCGGCCGGTTGCGGCGGATAACCCGATGCGAAGTGGTTATACCGTGTCTGCTGTCGGAGTTTTAAATTATGCCTTTGGACAATATAAGGTTCAACCCACTGAACCATTGCGCCTAAAACCACAGACCAATTTCCGGACAGAACAGCCCGACCGTCCGCAAGGTGATTTTACCGTGGCCACGTTTAATATGGAAAACTGGTTTACTGATTTAAATGACGGCAGTGATCGTTGTGGCCGTATAATCGGTATGGGTTGTCGCGGTGCCAAAAGTGTTCAGGAACAACAGCGCCAATTAAGCAAACTGGTTCAGGTTATTCAGCGACTGGATGCATCAGTGATTGGTTTACAGGAATTGCAAAATAATCCACGGGCATCGCTTCAACAATTGGTCGATGCCTTAAACCAAGCGGCTCAAAAACAACAATGGGCGTATGTGGATGCGGGTCAACTGGGACAGGATGTGATTAAGGTGGGCATTATTTATCAACCGCAACAGGTTCAAACGGTGGGTCCTTTTGCGTTGTTGAACCGGGACACTGTGCCTGAATTTGAAGACCACCGAAATCGGGTGGTGTTGGCGCAAAGTTTTCAGCATCTGGCCAGTGACAGGTTAATGACAGTGGCTTCAATACATTTAAAATCAAAAGGCTGTCGCGATGCGGAAGGGACTGAATTGGCGCAGAAAGACGGCCAGGGTTGCTATACCCCAACCAGAACCCGCGCGGCCGATCAGATTGTGCGTTGGATGGAACAAGACCCCACCGGAACCGGTGCTGAATTACACTTTATTGTGGGTGACTTTAATTCCTATCAAATGGAAGACCCGATTCGGGTGTTTGAACAAGCCGGCTATGTTAATCTGGCCCGGGAGTTGTTGGGAGTTGAAAACTGGACCGCTTCTTATCGCGGCAAAGTCGGCTCACTGGATTATATTATGGTCAATAAAGCCGCTTTAGACCATGTGACCGGTGTCACCCAATGGCATATTAACTCTGATGAAATACGCGATTTTGGCTATCGTATGAGACCTTTGGCAGCGGGTGTACAGCGGCCGGATAACTTTTATCAGATCAGTCCGTTTGCATCATCCGATCATGATCCGGTGATGGCGGGTTTCCAATTTCTGAAACCTACCGACAAAAAGACCACCCAAAAAAGCCGCACTGACGGCGGCTTTTGATACATTGATTAGGCCGGTTGTAGTTGTAAACGGTATTTTTGGATGGTTTTGGCAAAATCCTGTAGCATTTGAATGCCGCTGGTTTCGGCCTTGAAGCACCATGCTTTTAAGGCCGCAACCATCTCATCAATTGATTGACCATTGTTATTCCAGATGGATTGCAACTCCTGTTTGTATGACAGCAAAATTTGCATGGTTTCATTATCACTGAACTGGGCATGCAGTTGGGTGCTTTTGCGTTTTAGATAGCGTTTTTCCAACGATAAGAGCCGCGTATATTTACGCACTTGTCGGCGCATGGCCTTTGAGGTATTGGCATATTCCTGGTGAAGTTGTGGTTTAATCACATCATTAATGTATTGTTGTAAAACATTAAATTTGTGGATCACCAGTGCTTTGACCGTTTCGTTATTGATGTCCTGTGATTGGTTGTCCAGACATAATTGAGGCACAGTTTTTTTAATCTCACACAGACCCATTGCATTAAAAAAGCGAATCGTGTACCAGCCGATGTCATGTTCACCTTTTTTGTGGGCAAATTTACATGAGGCGGGGAATGCATGGTGATTATTGTGCAATTCTTCACCATAAATAAAGAACGCAAAGCGGGTTAAGTTCCTGGAGCTGTCATCGGTGCGGTAATTGCGGTAACCGCTGAAATGACCGAGTCCGTTAATTACGCCGGCGGCGAAAAAAGGTATCCAAATCATTTGTATGGCATACACCAACAAACCGATGACACCGAATAAAGCCACATCCAAAACTGCCAGCAGCACAATGCCCAAATAGTGAAAGCGGGTGTACAGGTTGCGTTCAATCCAGTCATCGGGTGTGCCGTGACCATATTTGGCCAGGGTTTCTGAATTTTTGCGTTCTTGTGTATACAAGGTCACACCATGAAACAACACTTTTTTAATGCCGTGAATTTGCGGACTGTGGGGGTCATCTTCGGTTTCACAATGGGCGTGGTGCTTACGATGAATCGCCACCCAGTCCTTGGTCAGCATGCCGGTGGTGAACCACAACCAGAAACGGTAAAAATGGGCGATGACTGGGTGTAATTTAATACCCCGGTGGGTTTGGTCCCGATGCAGATATAAACTGACACCGGATAAAGTAATTTGAACGGCCACCAAAGTAATCAGTGTGATATGCCAGGCCGAGAGATTCAGCAATCCTTGCTCCAGGAAGTCTAAAAAAGTGTACATAAAATAAGGGTTTCGTTTGGTAATGAAGCTCACTATAATGAAAAATGTTTTTAATAGCCAGAAAAAACCTGTCACATTATGACTGAACCGCCGCAAAACACGCTGATTGAGCTCGACAACTTGTCCGTGATTCGTCAAGGCCATCACTTACTGCAAAACATATCGATGTCTATGCCGGCACAAGGACTGGTGGTTGTTTTGGGTGCCAATGGGGCCGGAAAATCATCACTCTTGCGGGTTTTGGCCGGAGTCAGTGAAGCCACAGCAGGAAGCATTAAGTTTCGGTCTGATGTGCGAATCGGGTGGATGCCGGAGCCGGCCTGTTTTTATCCGCAACTGACGGTTCATGAACAACTCTTGTTGTGGGCAGATTTGCAAGCGGTGGAACAAGTCCAAACGACGGTTGAACAGATGATGACCGATTGGGGGCTTGCCGGGGTCAGAAACCAAACAACCCGTCACCTGTCTTTGGGCTATCGTCAGCGGCTGAGTCTGGCCATGGCCCTGTTACCTGCGGTGGATGTGTTGTTATTGGATGAACCCATGAATGGCATGGATCCGGATTTAATGCAGCAATTTAAAAACCAATTAACTGAATTAAAACAGCGTCACCTGGTGATTTTGGTCACCCACTTGATGGCTGAAGTCAGTGACCTGAGTGATTGGGTACTGGTGATGCAACAAGGTCAAATTATTCTGCAACAGGATGTGCGTACCCAGAATATCGATGCCGTGGGTTTAATGAATATCTACCAACAAGCCTTTCAACAATGGCAACAACAGCTGAAAAGTGCGTAAGATGTTTGGACTATATCAGAAAGAATGTAAAACCTTGTGGCGACAATCCCACCTGTGGTTCATCATGGCAGCGCTGGCTTTTCTTATCAGTTGGTTGTTTCTGCATATGCTGGACCGTTACCTGGCGTTACAGCCGGAATTGTTGAAACTCAGCGCACCACCGAATCTGACGGATGCGTTATTGCTGCCGTTGAGTCATAATCTGGTTAAAGTGATGTTGTTATTGGTGTCAGTCACTGCAGGTTCTGCCATCTCAGAAGAACGCCAGGCAGGCACTGTAACTTTGTTGTTGCGTGCCCAACGGCGGCACTGGTATCAATCTGTGGTGATGTGCAAATTCAGAAGTCATTTATGGTTGCTGCTGTTTCCGGTGCTGATCTTGTTGGTGGTGGCTGTTATGCTGTCATTGGGTGGTGTAATCAATTGGTGGCAGGTGGGTGTTATGTTACTTGGCTGGCTGTTATTTGGCGGTTGGTTAATTGCTGTGGCTTTGTGGTTGTCCTCACTGACCCGGCAAACCGGCTTTGCGGTACTGCTTTGTCTGGTGGTATTGAGCGGACTGTGGGTGGTTGGTGGCCAGGCCGTTTTTGATGAATATGGAATTAACTGGTTAAATCTGATGTTGCCTGAACAGCATCTCAGCGGGTTATTCAACGGCCATCTCAATATATCTTCCGTGCTGTATTTTATTGGTGGCGCTGTGCTGTTTTTATACTGGACGCATACTAATATTAACCGGCTACGTCAGCAGTTATGAATCGGTATCATTTCAAACAGGCTTTGTTGGGATTGCTGTTTATGGCCGCTGTGGTGCTGTCTGCCTTGTTGCTGCCACCGATTAAACTGACATCGGGTTATTTTGACCAAATCAAGGATCAGGATTTGTCCTCATGGCTGCACGAAATACCGGCTTTGCAGATTGAAGTGATGGCTGCACATGACAGTACCGCCGGACGTTATGTGGAAAACTTTTTAGAACCTCTGGTTCCTTATTGGTCTGATTTAACGGTGGATTATGTTGATCCGACCCGGCACCCTGAAAAAGTGCGCAGCTTTGGTATCCAGGCCCGAGGGGAAATGGTGATTCACCACCAGGATCGTTACTTTGTGTTGTCCAGTCTGTCCTATGAAACGCTGTTTAATGGCCTGCAAAGCTTACTCAATCCACGCTCCGGTTGGGTGTTGGTGTTGGATGATTTTGGGTCTCAGTCACTGGGCCTGAAAACCGCCGGATTGGGTCGGTGGATTACCATGTTGCAACGACTTAATTATCAGGTCACCACCATGACCTGGCGTCCTGATCTCAGTTTACCCGATGATGTTAAAGCCATTGTACTGGCCAATCCCCAACAGGTCCTGTCAGAACCGGCTTTTCAGTGGCTGCAACAACAACTACAAGCCGGCGTCGGTCTGTGGTGGTTGAGCAATCCAGGTTCGATGGCATCACAAGCGCGCTTGAGCTTACTGTTTGATGCCTGGCCGGCGCAAAATTCCGATGATGACAGTGGTCAAATTAATTATCACGCCAACCACCCGATTACCCACAATTTTTCCTACCCAACCATCTGGCAAGGGCTGGCAACCTTTGAAACAGATGGGCAGGCCGTTCTGAGCACTGAATCGGGCGCGGTGTTTGCAGCAACCCATGAATCACAGTTCGGCCGCCTGTTGTTGGTGGGCGACAGTGATTTTATCAATAATGAGTTATTGCAAAGCGGTGGTAATCAGGCGCTGTCTTTACGCATGTTGGATTGGGTGATGGGTTATGATAATCGGATTAATGTGCCGGATTTAAGTGCCGAAAACAGGGGCTTGTTTTTAACCGAAGGTCACATTATTTTGATGAGTTTAATTTTATTATTGCTGTTGCCGGGTCTTGGCTTATTGACAGCTGCCGGGCTATGGATCAGCAACCGGCGCCGTAAAACTTAAAACAACTGAGGTTTCATGGATATTTCAGAGATACGAACAGATTACGTTAAATCCGGTTTACAGCGCCGCGATTTAAATGATGATCCATTACAACAATTTACCACTTGGTTTGAACAGGCCAGAGCTGCTGAGTTGATGGAAGTGAATGCCATGTCTTTGGCCACCGCTGATGCCGCCGGTCGACCGGATGTGCGCACTGTGCTACTGAAGATATTTGATGAACAAGGTTTTGTGTTTTTTACCAATTATAAAAGCAGTAAAGCCCGGCAACTGGCGGCCAATCCGCAAGCCGCTTTGTTGTTTCCCTGGCTGGCTTTGGAACGACAGGTGCGGATTGTTGGTCGGGTGGAGAAAATATCCGGGGCCCAATCTTTAAAATACTTCAGCAGTCGTCCGCGCGGATCGCAATTGGGGGCCTGGATTTCTGAGCAAAGTCAACCGATCCGAAGCCGCGAAAAACTCAACCGGTTGATGCAACAAATCAAAGCCCGTTTTGCCACCGGTGAAATCCCTTTACCTAATCACTGGGGCGGCTATCGGGTGGTGCCGGATCATTATGAATTCTGGCAAGGTCGGGCCAATCGCCTGCATGATCGTTTTAGTTACGATTTAACCGACGTCGGGTGGCAGATAAAACGACTGGCACCTTAAGGATTGACACTTAAGGACGGGTTGGCGACTTTATAGTCCGGGTCTTCGATTAAATTGACTTCCACCAAATCGCCAGCTTTATGCAACAGACCTTTACATTCCGGACTTAAATGGCGGTAGTGCAGGGTTTTACCGCGACGTTGGTAACGGTCGGCCAGCTTGTCCAGCGCTTCTATACCTGAATGGTCATACACCCGTGCGTCCATAAAATCCACAATCACATCATCCGGGTCTTCAGCCGGTGAGAAAATGTCCTGAAAATTATGAATTGAACCAAAAAACACCGGGCCTGATAAATGATAGATTTTTGAACCTGTGGCGTTGATTTCGGTTTTGGCATCAATGCGTTTAGCGCCTTTCCAGGCAAACACCAAGGCGCTGACAATTACACCAATAATGACCGCGATGGCTAAATCGGCAATCACCGTGATGCCCGATACCAATACGATAATAAAAATCTCGGATTTTTGAACTTTTGTAATCATGCGTAAACTGGCCCATTCAAAGGTACCCAGAACCACCATAAACATCACACCCACCAAAGCGGCCAATGGAACCATCTCAATCCAGCGCGAGCCAATCAGAATAAACAGTAACAAAGCGATGGCGGCTGTGATACCGGATAAGCGACCACGACCACCTGATTTTATGTTAATCATACTTTGACCAATCATCGCACAACCACCCATACCGCCAAAAAAACCGGTGGTGAAGTTGGCAATGCCCTGACCTAAACATTCACGGTTACCATTGCCGCGGGTTTCGGTAATTTCGTCGATTAAACTCATGGTCAATAAGGATTCAATCAATCCCACCGCCGCTAAAATTAAGGCATAAGGCAGAATGATTTTAAATGTTTCCATGGTTAAAGGCACAGCGGGTATGGCAAATGTCGGCAAACCGCCGGCCAAAGTGGCGGTCGGATCACCGGATTCACCTCGGACATAATCAATCACATTGGGAATCGGTATATCCAATAAGATAACCAGACCGGTGACCGCCACAATGGCCACCAAAGAGGCCGGAATGGCACGGGTTAATTTCGGCAGGTAATGGATAATCAACATGGTTAAAAGCACCATGCCCAACATCCAGTACAAAGTGGCACCGGACATCCACACCCGTATGCCTTCGGCATTAATCACTTTAAACTGACCTAATTGTGCCAGAAAAATTACAATCGCCAGGCCATTCACAAAGCCCAGCATCACCGGGTAGGGCACCATCCGGATAAACATACCCAAACGTAAGATTCCGGCCAGCATTTGGATAACACCGGTGAGTACCACCGCAGCAAATAAATATTCAACGCCATGTTGAGCCACCAAAGCCACCATCACCACGGCCATGGCACCGGTGGCACCTGATATCATGCCCGGTCGGCCGCCAAAGATGGACGTTAATAAGCCCACCATAAAAGCCGCATACAAACCCACCAGCGGATCCACCCCGGCCACAAAGGCAAACGCCACGGCTTCCGGCACCAAAGCCAGGGCCACGGTTAGACCGGATAAGACATCGTTTTTGACGCTGTATTGAATGCGTTTTGAAAATAAGCTGAACATGGCAAAAGGCCGGCTAAAAAGGCGTGGTATCCTACCTTGATTTACCCAAAAGTCAATCTTTTCAATGGTTTTGACAGCCACAAATGCTTTTATCATAGATTTAATACCCATAAGAACACTGTATTAACAACAAAAATATAAGGGTCTTTAAAAATTATTGTGTGTGCTTAATACAGAACGTTGCGAACTGTGTGGTCAAGAATCATTGTTTAAAACACGTAATTGTTACCAAAAACTGTCGGGGTCTGCCTTACAATACGCCATGGTCATTTATCCTAATCGTTGTATAAGAGAATATAA
>CAZLAW010000013.1:0-28031 GCA_964557625.1 uncultured Marinicella sp. | reverse complement strand
GTACCGTCAAGTGGTTTGACGAGTCAAAAGGTTTTGGTTTTATTCAACAAGAGTCCGGTTCAGACGTGTTCGCACATTACAGTGCCATCGTTAACGACGGCGACGGCTTTCGAACATTAAAAGAAGGCCAACAAGTTGAATTCAACGTTACCCAAGGTCAAAAAGGCCCTCAGGCCGAAAACATTGTTGCGTTGTAAAGAATCAACAATCCAAAAAAAGCGGACTCCGGTCCGCTTTTTTTATGTCTGTGTAATAAGCGAAGTACCTCTTGTTACACAAAAAACACACTTAACACACCCACGGTTAATGCCGTAATGGTTACCGGTATGGCCAGAGACACCATGGCGATGTCTTTATAAGAAGCCTTGTGGGTTAAACCACAAATCGTCAATAAAGTAATGACCGCACCATTGTGAGGTAAAGAGTCAAAACCACCGGACGCCATGGACGCCAAACGGTGCATCCATTCAGGATTTATTCCAAACTGGGCCGCCATTTGGGCATAGGTACTGCCCAGTGCTTCCAAGGCAATGGTCAGACCGCCTGATGCTGATCCGGTGATACCGGCCAAAACATTTACCGCCACCACCTCTGAAATTAACGGATTATTCGGAGAAATATTGACCACCGCATCTTTCACCAGTGTAAATGCAGCCAGAGAGGCTATGGTGGCGCCATAACCCACTTCAGATGCGGTATTAAAAGTCGGTAGCATGGAGCCGATGGCACCTTTGGTGAGGCTGGTGTTGACATTACGAATACGCCGCCAGTTTAACGCTATAACTGACAAGACTGCCATAATGAGCGCCATGATCATCGACCAGATGGAAACCAGTTTATCGGGATTGATAAAACCAAATTTTTCACTGTTCAAATAATCCGTGTTCCAACCCGGAATAACGTACTTTTGTAACACAAAATTGGACAGCACAACAATCAAAACCGGGATTAAAGCAATCCATATATTCGGCAATCTTTGCTCTAAATTCTGATCAATCACCGGCTCCATGGTGTGGTTTTGGCCATAGCCTTCGGCTTTAAATTTATTCACCCGCCGGTTTATCCACCAGATACCGGTAAACATAATGGCAAAACCAGCCACCAGACCAACAATCGGTGCGGCATACATATCGGTGCCAAAATAACTGGTCGGAATAATGTTGTGAATTTGTGAGGTGCCCGGTAAAGCGGTCATACTAAAGGTAAACGCACCCAATGCGATTGCCGCCGGCACAAACCGTTTGGGCATGTCCGCTTCTTTAAACAAAGCCGCGGCCAACGGATAAACCGCAAACGCCACCACAAACACCGACACCCCGCCATAGGTTAACAAGCCACAGGAGGCAACAATCGCAAACACCGAATGGTGTTGACCGAGTTTATTGATGATGGTTTGAGCAATCGATTTGGCTGAACCGGAATCTTCCATAAGCTTGCCAAAAATAGCCCCCAACAGAAAAATGGGAAAGTATTTAATCGCAAATCCGCCCAACTTGACCATAAAGACCTGGGTATAAATCCCCAGCATCTGGGCACCTTCACCGGCCAGCACCACAGCCAACATGGCCAGAATCGGGGCCAAAATAATAACACTGATACCCCGATAAGCCAGGTACATCAACAGACCCAAAGACAATAAAATTCCAAAAACACCCAACATATATTAAATTTCCCGGTTTATTTGTTTACTTTAACGGAATAGGCAATAATCTCATAACGCTCCGGTGCCAGCTCGCCGGCCCCTTCAGCGGTTAAATGTGCGCGCTTTTCAGCACTGTCCTGAACCAGTTTGAGCTGACCATAGACTTGTGCCTGACCCTGTGAGTCCTTGGGAATAAAAAAACTGTGACCATTAAAATCGACCCGGGCAAAGTCATCACCATCGCTGAGCACCATCCAACATCCCATGGTCTGACAAACCCGGGTGATGCGACCGGAGATTACAAATTGATCGTTCTCATAGTGTTCGGGTGATGCCAAAACCCGGTGCAATTCATATTCATCGGTTTCATCATGAGGCCATGGATCACCATACACCCGTGCATCATCCAGTTCTTCGGTGACCACCACGTGCCCTTCATGATGCGTATGTTTTTGACTGTCATCATTGTCAACCGGCTGTAATTCGTTGAGAGCTTTAAGCACTTCGTCCACATGGGTATTGGGATCCACTTCTTCAAAATGTTTTACAATCACACCTTCGGGGTTAACAATAAAAGTCTGCCGTTTGGCGTAACTAAAAAAAGCCGCACCGCCATCGACGCCGTAAGTCCGCGACATCACCTTATCGCTGTCCACCAATAAATTAAATGGCAAATCGTGTTCTGCAATAAATTTCCGATGTGATTCTGCATCATCCAAAGAGATGCCTAAAACTTCCGTGTTCATGGCTTTGAGCTTTTGGTAGTTATCCTTAAAGGCATTGGCTTCAACCGTACAGCCAGAGGTGCCGTCTTTGGGGTAAAAATACAACACCAACCACTGTCCCTGATAATCGGCCAATTGATGGCTTTGTCCGTTTTGATCTTTTAAATTGAAGACCGGTGCGGGTTGTCCTTGCATACTGCCGGCAACCGCCATAAAATTCACCAACAATAACAAAACGGTGATCAGACTGTTCTTATTCATAGTGTTGTGTCGTGTATTTAAAAACGAATGATTCTAACAAAATCACCGCACTAAAAAACAATTAAATTTAATATGTATCAAAAAATATTACCAGAAGACGCCAAAGTCTTGGTCGAACAACAACAGATTGATCAGGCCACGGCTCACATTGCCGAGCAAATCAATCAGGATTATGCCGATAAGGCAGTGGCTTTTTTAACCATTATGAATGGTGGCATGATTTTTGCTTCGGAATTGAGTCTGCGCTTAAACATAGACATGGAAATGGATTATCTGCAATTGTCACGCTATGGCAAAAGCACCACCGGTGGTCAGCTGGTGTGGAAATACCAACCGGAAATTCACCTGCAAAACAAGCATGTCATTCTATGTGATGATATTTACGATCAGGGTCACACCCTCAAAGCGGCCCATGACTGGTGTTTACGCAAAGGCGCCGCCTCGGTTAAATCTGTGGTATTGGTGTATAAAAAACATGACCGCGGTTATGCCGATTATCAACCCGAATACACCGCTTTAAAAATCGAGGATCACTATATTTTCGGTTATGGCATGGATTTAGAAGAACGCCTGCGCCATCTGCCGGCCATTTATTATTTAACCGATGCCTGAGCTGACCCAACTGCTGGCTGTGGCTAAACAGGCCATGCAACAGGCTTACGCGCCCTATTCTGAATTTAAAGTGGGCGTAGCCATTGCAGATAACCGAGGCCAAATTCATGCCGGCTGTAATGTGGAGAATTCCGCTTACCCCATCGGCTGTTGTGCCGAACAGGCCGCTGTGGCCGCCATGAAACTTGCAAAAGGTCAAACCATTGCAGACATCGTGATTGTCTCAGTACAAAAAAATCCGTGTCCGCCATGTGGTGCCTGTCGCCAAATTATTGCCGAACACAGTCAAACCGACACCCGTATTCATTTACTCAATGAGAACGGTTCTTTAATTAGTTATTCAGTCGAAGATTTGTTACCACAGGCTTTTAATTCAGCGCATTTAAGTTAAAGCCGCAAAATATTTTTTGATTTTTGGACGTAGTTGCGGATCTTTCATGGCCACATGTAAATTGGCCAGCACAAACCCTTCATGGTGGCCACAATCAAATCGTTGACCGGCCAATTTCACCGCATGCACCCCTTCACGTTGTAACAAGGTTTTAATGGCATCGGTTAACTGAATCTCTCCTTTAGCGTCTGCTTTTGTGTCAGATAAGATGTCAAAAATAGTAGCCGGCAACACATAACGTCCTATCACCCCAAAATCCGAGGGGGCTTCTTCACGGGGTGGCTTTTCCACAATGGCGTCAATTTCAGAACGGTCTTGGTGCCATTGTTTGGGTGAAACGACACCGTAACTACTGATCCGTTCAGGTGGCACCTGTTCTACGCTTAAACAGGTTTGTCCGGTCGATTGGGCACAATCGAGCAAAGCCAATAATGGATTGTCCGGCGCTTCTATAAAGTCATCTGCCAGCAGAACGGCAAACATTTCATCCCGGGCAATAAGACTTTGCGCCTGCAACACCGCATGCCCCAGACCCAGCGGTTCGCCCTGCGGTATAAACACGGTTTTAATCTCAGGTGACAATATATCCACCTTGTCCAGTAAATCCTGGCGTCCTTGTTGTTTAAAACGCAGTTTAAGTGATGGCATCGGATCGAAATGATCGAAAATGGCATGTTTACTGGCGCTGGTGACAAAAATCAGGGTTTCAATGCCGACTTCCAACGCTTCTTCCACCGCATATTGAATCAATGGTTTATCGATGATGGGCATCAATTCTTTGGGCATGGATTTAGTGGCCGGCAAAAAGCGTGTACCCAGTCCACCAACCGGAAACACGGCTTTAGTTATTTTTTTGTTGCGTGGTTGATTCTGTGGTGATGACATTCAGTTGATTTCCTTTAAATTCCCTGATCATTTTTTGTAATAAGCGCTTCAGCTCGTGATGTTGATAGTTTACCGCCGCTGATTGACCTTGTTTAATATGCTCAACCAATTGACCGGTTGGGGTGCTATTGTGTTTGGCGAGGTTAATTTTGTCAACCGCTGTGGCGGTCAGTTCTTCATTGGCGTAATGCAGCTCTTCAAATAGTTTTTCGCCCCGACGTAAACCCGTGTATTCAATGTTTATTTCTCGACTTTTACCGGTTAAGGCTATCATCCGTCTGGCCAATGATTCAATTTTAATCGGCCGCCCCATATCCAGCACCAAAATACCCTCATCATGATCAACCACCAGCGCCTGAAGTATCAACTGGCAGGCCTCTTCAATGGTCATAAAGTAGCGTTCCATACGGGCATCGGTAACCGTTACCGGCCCGCCCTGCTCGATTTGTTTTTTAAATAATGGCACCACTGAACCCGCCGAACCAAGCACATTACCAAACCGCACCGTGACAAAATCTGTGCCACTGTGGCGGTTAATGTACTGGCAATATTTCTCCGCTAATCGTTTGGTGGCGCCCATTACGCTGTGTGGATTAACCGCTTTGTCGGTTGAAATCAATACCATTTTAGCGACGTTAAACTGATGACAGCAATCCGCCACAATCCGGGTACCGATGACGTTATTCAAATAAGCCTCGCACAAATGGTTTTCCAGTAAGGGCACATGCTTATAAGCGGCCGCATGAAACACCACATCTGGTTTGACTTTTTTGAATAAATAATAAAGTTGTGCCTGGTTGGTGACATCACCTAAATGTGAATGAATTAGGCTTGGTCCGCCACTTAATTCATTATCAATGGCGTATAAATTATATTCAGAATGATCGACTATGGTGAGCTGACTCACCCCAAAACGCGCCAATTGCCGGCACAATTCAGCACCGATGGAACCACCGCCGCCGGTGACCAGCACCGATTTATTGCGCACAAAATCTGCCACCTGCTGCCATTCCAGTTCAATCTTTTCGCGCCCCAACAAATCTTCCACTGTAATCGGCTGTAAATCATTGACATTGGCCAAATGGGTGTCGTAATCATCAGGATCCGGTGCAATTCGGATTTGACAATCGCTTTCTGCCAGGGCATCAACCACGGCTCTGATAAGTGCTGCTTCCGGGTTTTGTTTGGTGATTACCACCAAATCCACCTCATACTGCACCACCAAATCAGCCAGTTGATTAACCCCGCGTTGAATTTTAATGCCGCGTAACTGAGTGCCGTGGTATTTACTGTCATCATCCACAATCGTCATCACGTGACAACTGCGGTTAGTCACGGCATTACGGATAAATAAATCGGCAATATTACCGGCCCCCACCAAAATGACCCGGGGAATGCTGTCTTGACTGAGGTTAAAATATTTATCTTTCCATAAACGATAGCCAATTCGCGGCACACCCCAGAACAGCACCAATAAAATCGGGTACATGACGATCACACTGCGCGGCATACCGCTGAGCCGATTTAACAAAAAGAACATGGCGGCGATACATAGGGTGCCGACCACCGCTGATTTCATTAAATTGATTAAATCCGGAATACTGGCAAAACGCCATAAGCCGCGGTACATATCAAAATAAAAACAAACAAGCCCCTGCACCACCAGAACCATGGCAATTTCATAGGACCACCAGGTCACTGCCGGTGAGAGCGGCCAGATACTGTAGCGAATCAGAAAGCTGACCACCCAGGCCAACCACACCATTAATAAATCATGGCCGATTACCGCAAGACGTAAAGGAATTAATCGATTAATCATGGGCTTATTTTACCTGCCAATGCCTCTGCAGTGAAAAAAAACAACGGTTAACAGTCCATAAACGAGCCCAAACCACACTATTTGCTGCCATGTTGGCTGATTTTGCATCAGCACAGCAACTCCGCAACAGACTAAAGTGGTCGCCGCATAAAACAGCGCGATGCGCCCGTGTGGGCGATTTTGCGCAATCAAACGCTGATAAAGATGACTGCGATGGGCCTCTGTTAAACGTTCTCGGCAATACCATCGCACCGCCAGGGTGAGTGTGGCATCAGTGATAAGCACCGCATGCATGACGCTGATTTGCCACACAGTCAGGTGGTTCATCGTTAACGCCAAAAGTGCTGTCCACGCAATTATAAAAGCCAACGCTAAACTGCCTGAATCACCCATAAATAAATTTTTCAGCAGTACATTGAAATACAGGTAAACGCATAAAGCAATCACCAGAAAAACCACTGTCAACTGCCAACTTTCGGAAAAAACAGACATTATCAGCATCATGGTTAAGGTGACGATTGCATGCAGTGCCACCAGCCCGTTGGCGCCGTCCATAAAATTAAATAAATTTAACCACCACAGAAAAACCAACCCAATCAACAGTGACCAGGCAGTTAATGCAAAACCCAGCCACCACAGGGTAATCACCACCACCACGATTTGAATTAAAAACCGAAACCGTGGCGATAAATTTTTTACGTCATCAATCAGACCAACAAAACTCAAACAAAAAACCAGTGCGGCCGGCAAATAAAGTTGTTGCCACAACATGAGCGCCACCAGCGGCATAAACAGAAAAAATCCACCACCGGTTAGGATTTCGTTTCGATGTAAACTGCGGTGATTGGCACGGTCTAAAAACCGAACCAAACGGCCACTGACATAAATCCGTAAAATAGCAAAGATAAATCCCGCCCATAACAATAACTGCAGCCAATGGGCTTTAAACCACATCATCAATCGGTTTCACCACACCCCAGTTCTTACAACTTGGGCACTGCCAATGCACGGACTGGGCCCCAAAACCACATTTTCGGCAACGTAAACGGGGTTGCTGGTCCAATAAGTGTGTAATGAGTTTCTTTAATATGGTTTCATCGACACCCTGCATATTGTCATCGTTGTCGCTGTCTAAGCTTAACAACATATTCAGACCTTTAAACGAGGGGTTGTCAATCAGGTGTTGACGTAAAAATTCCCGGGCCGCAGAGCTGCCCGATTGTTGTTCAGTCAACCGGGTCAGTGCCAGCACCGGACTGATACCGTCATACTGGCTGTTTAAGTCAGTGAGATAATCAATTAAAGCCTGCGGCTCTTCAATGGCGCGATAACTGTTGACCAAAGGCTCTAAGACAATCGGGACGAAGCTTTTGTCAGCCGCAATTGCCTGCTGGAATGAATCAATGGCAGACTGATGACGCTGATTGCTTTGTTCAATCAGACCAATACTCAAATGTGCCCGAACCGACTGCTCCTCCACCCGTAAGGCTGCAGTCAGGTGTTTAAGTGCTGCGGCCTCATCGTTATTTAAGCGTGCCGCATCCGCCAGTTCACAGTGAAAATGAGCAATGTTGGTGCGCATAGAACGCCCGGTGGCGGCCTGAAATCGTGCCGCGGTCTTAATCGCCTGGTGCCAGTCCTGCTCTTGCTGATAAATGTCCATTAACCATTTTAACGCTTCCGGCGTGTGGGCCTCAATTTCCACCAATTCAGCAAACAACACCTCGGCGCGATCCAGTAAACCGGCACTCATGTAGTCTTTTCCAATGGCCAGCAGCGCCCGCGTTCGGTAACGTTCAGGTAATTGTGCCTGTGCTATCAAAGCCTGGTGGAGTTTAATCGCTTTATCCACTTCACCTTTTTTGCGGTATAAATTGCCCAAAGCCAATTGTGGCTCAAAGGTGGCATGTGAGGTCTCGGCCAATTGAATAAACACATCAATGGCTTTATCAGATTCATCATTTAAAAGGTAGTTTAAGCCCTTGAAATAACGATGATTTAATTGTTCAAACTTCTTTTGGGTGGTGACATTACGCAGCACATAGGCCAGATACATGCCCATCAAGACACCACTGAGCAGGGCCATCGAAACCCAGATAAAACCACCGGTCATTGGTTTTCAATGTGAGGATGAGTGGTTGATGATTGACCTGCCTGGCTCTCTGTTTCTCTTTTTAGCTGATGATATTGCCTTTGCCAGTGGCGTTTTTCTCGGTTGGCGGGCCATAACCACAACAGCCAACTGAGTAAAGCGCCGACCAAAACACCAGCCAATAAAGTCATTAAGACCATAAAGCCCAGACTGGCGTTGAGGGTGAAAAAATACATATTGAGTTCACTGGCTTCCAGATATAAAGCACTTAATGTAACAATAAATGACAGCAGTATAACCACCAGGATATTAACAAATGTTTTTTTAACGGTTTTCATACTTAGGTATTATAATTGATTATTATTTGGCTTACCATTTCATTTCTGATTCTACTGCAACCCACTCTATTTTATATTGTTTATGCGTGACCTGGCCTGACTGATCAGTTCATCTGTGGTGTGGTGATTGACATCCTTTGAACTGATTGGCCGGTGAAAAATAAGTTCGATGGTACCCGGCAAAATCCGTAAACTTTTGGCCGGCATCACCCGGTCCGCCCCTTTAATGGTGACCGGTAAAATGGGTAAACCCAGCGATTGTGCCATTTTAAACGCCCCCTTTTTAAACGGTAACAAATCGGTGCCGTTGTTGCGTGTACCTTCCGGGAAAAACAGCACTGAAGTGCCGCCGGTGAGTTTTTCTCCGGCTTGCTGCATGGTCTTTTTAGCCGCCTGGCGGTTTTTGCGGTCGACATAAATATGCCCCATCAAATCACAGGTGTAGCCGATAAAAGGCACTTTACGCAATTCAATTTTCATCACCCATTTAAAGGCCATGGGTAAATAACCATAAAGCACCAGAATATCGTACGTACTTTGGTGGTTGGCCACAATCACGTAGGATTGGTTTTTATCAATCACATCAATGTTATCAATGTTAACCCGCACCGGGGTAATCCATAAAATAAACCGACCCCACAATCGCGCCACATATTTATCCGCCCAGGCGCCCGCACCCAGCCAGGTTAGCGCAATGACTACGATGGCGATAAGCGCAGTCCACAGCCACGCCAGCGGAAAAATAATGAGCCAGGTATACACCTGAAATAAATGACCTAAACTGGGTTTCATGGCAGGCATTATATAGCAACTGACAAAACTGCCAAGTGGTTCACAGTCGCAAAATTGTGTCTTTTTAAGATAACAAGTGATTCAATTTATTGCTAAAATAAGCTTTTTAAGCGACTCATTAAAGAAGCGGGAGTAGTCAAATGATTATTAAAAAATTAAGCCATATCATATTATTCAGTTTCATTTCTTGCGTGGTTTCCGCAGAAGTGTTATTAATCGAACGTGCTCAACAACAGGTCGACCAACCCGTTCCTAAGCACGGTCAGAACATGCAACAAGTGGAACAGCAATTTGGTGCACCCCTGGTGCGTCGTGAAGCGGTCGGTGAACCGCCGATTACCCGGTGGGAATATGCGGACTTTGTGGTGTATTTTGAACACAATCTGGTTTTAAACACCGTTTTTAAACACCCTAAAAACCCGCCACAATAACCCTGATTAACCCACCTCTATGTTGAATCGACAAAGCCAGCGGCAACATTGGTTAGCCGACCATTTTGGTCATCGTAATTTCAGTTTCAGCCCCGCTTCTGCCGATGCCAGCTTTCGACAATATTTTCGGGTTGTCACCAATGAGCATAGTTTTATTCTTATGGATGCGCCGCCTGAACAGGAAGACTTGACAGCATTTATTGAAGTTCAACAGATGTTGATAAAACATCGCATTCATGTCCCGGAGATTTACGCACGTAACCATGAGTTGGGGTTTTTGCTACTCAGCGACCTGGGTTCAACCTTGTACCTCGATGTACTTGACAAGGACAATGCAAACCACTTGTATAAACAAGCCATTGACAGTTTACTAAAACTGCAAATGACCCCGCAAACAACACCGCTGCCTAAATATTCTCAGCAATTATTAAATGATGAAATGCGGCTGTTCGATAGCTGGTTTATCGAAGCTCATTTGGGTTACAAACTGGATGAAAAACAACGACGGGTTCTCAAAGAAACCCGTCAATGGTTATTAGGATATGCCCTGGAACAGCCTCAGGTTATGGTGCATCGCGATTACCACTCCCGTAATTTGCTGGTGACGGAGAATAACAATCCGGGTATTATTGATTTTCAGGATGCGGTACACGGGCCGTTCAGTTATGACCTGGTGTCCTTATTAAAAGATTGTTACATCAGTTGGCCGAATGAATTTATTGAAGACTTATGCGACTATTTTTTGACTCGATACAATGACCTACATCACAACACCATTTCAATGTCGCAAATGATGAACTGGTTTCATACCATGACCGCTCAGCGACATTTAAAAACCATTGGTATATTTTGCCGTTTGCATTACCGCGACGGTAAAAGCAATTACCTCAACGACATCCCAAGAACCCTAAAATACCTTAAACAAGTGGCGGAAAAATACCCGGAGTTGTACGAATTTAATCAACTGCTCATTGAACTGCAACCAAAAATCAAAGCACAATAGGCGGTTGCATGAAAGTGTTTATTTTAGCGGCTGGTCGCGGCCGGCGACTCAAACCCATCACCGACACAATCCCGAAACCACTGGTGGAAGTGCGTGGTAAACCGTTAATTTTGCACCACCTGTTGGCGCTAAAAAAAGCCGGGTTCCGCGACATCGTGGTCAATGTATCCTGGTTGGGTGATCAGATTATTGATTTCCTTAAAACAGAAACGCCCAAAGGCTTACACATCCGAATTTCTGATGAACGTGACCGGGCCTTAGAAACCGGCGGCGGGATGCTGAACGCGCTGCCAATGTTAGGTGATGATCCTTTTTTAAGTATCAATGCCGATGTTTTTACGGACATGGATTACAGTTTGTTCAGCGATTTATCGCTGAACAATAATTTGCTGCAGATCGTGCTGGTGCCCAACCCTGAGCATAATCAAGACGGTGATTTTTCTGTTGATAAAAACAGATTAATGCCCGTAACCCCGTCTCATATCAGTTTTACCTACAGCGGTATTGGTGTGTACAGCCCGGCGCTGTTCAAGCCTGTTCTTCATCGTCATAATGAAGCCTTTAAACTGGCCCCCTTAATCCATTATGCCATTAAACATCATCAGGCCGGTGGACAGATTTACCTGGGTCACTGGACTGATGTGGGTAGCGTTGATCGACTGGCTGAATTAAATCAATGAAGATGCTAAAATTTGTGCTTAACAATAAAAAAGGGAAACCCCATATGCCCCCATTAAAAACAATAATTGGTTTTGTTGGCTTATTTTTTGTCTGCACCGTTCAAGCTGCTGAGGCTGATAATACGCTCGTCTATGCCGGCACCTGGCTGTCGGTGGTACCGCCACTGTTGGCCATCGGTGTGGCGTTATTATTTCGCCAGGTGATTCCAGCGCTGTTTGTGGGCTTGATGTTCGGGGTGTGGTTAATTGGAGATTTAGCCTGGCAGGCCTTATGGACATCACCGTTGGTCACCGTACAGAAATACACGGTGGAAGCGCTGGCGGATACCGATCATGCGTCTGTGATTATTTTTTCACTGCTTATTGGTGGTTTGGTGGGTATCTCATCACGTAACGGTGGTATGGTGGGTGTGGTTAACCTCATTGTCAATTGGGCCAATACGGTTAAGCGCGCCTCGCTGGCTACCATCGCCATGGGTTTGAGTATTTTCTTTGATGATTATGCCAACTCCCTGGTGGTTGGTAACACCATGCGCCCGGTGACTGACAAAATGAAGATTTCTCGGGAAAAACTGGCCTATCTGGTGGATTCCACCGCTGCGCCGATTGCCAGTATCGCCTTTGTCACCACCTGGGTGGGCTTTGAAGTGGGTCTGATTGATGAAGCGTTGCGTGCCATTAAGCATCAGGGTGACGGCGCTTACATCATGTTTTTGCAATCCATTCCTTATAGTTTTTATCCTTTATTTGCAATTGCGCTCACCCTTTATATTGCCGCAAGCGGCCGTGATTTTGGCCCGATGCTGACAGCAGAACAAAAAGCCCGTGCCGGCGAAATTAACACCACCGAGGGTATTGGCCTGGCGGATGATGATATTGAGCCGATTGAAAACAAACCACACCGCGCCATCAATGCTTTACTGCCTTTTGGAGTTTTGATTGTGGTGGTGATGGGTGGTTTATATGTGACCGGTTTCAATCCTGAAGCAGACAATCAAAGTTTAAAGGACATCATCGGTCAATCGGATGCCTTTAAAGCCATGCTGTGGGCCAGTATAGCCGCCACCTTGGTGGCTGTTTTAATGACTGTGAGTCAAAGAATTTTAACCTTGGATGAAACTGTTGAGGCATGGTATGAAGGGATGAAGCCGATGCTGCAAGCGATTGTTATTTTGGTGCTGGCCTGGTCCCTGGCTGCCATCACGGATGAATTAGAAACCAGTCTTTACATTTCTTCTTTGTTGCAAGACAGTCTCAGCTACTACTGGTTACCGGTGCTGACCTTTTTACTGGCTGCACTGACGGCTTTTGCCACCGGCTCCAGCTGGGGTACCATGGGTATTTTAATACCTTTAATCATACCAATTATCTGGAATGTAATGGGTGCCCAGGGTGTTCTGGATACTGAGTATTTACACATTATTCACATCACCATCGCCAGTGTCCTGGCCGGTGCGGTATGGGGTGACCATTGTTCACCGATTTCTGACACCACCATTCTGTCGTCAATGGCTTCGGGTTGTGACCACATTGAACATGTGCGCACGCAAATTCCTTATGCCATGTACGCAGGTAGTTTTGCGATTTTAATCGGAATTATTCCTGCCAGCTTTGGTTTATCGCCCTGGATTGCGTTGGCGGTTGGTTTAATCGGCATGTATGCAGGATTGCGTTGGCTGGGAACCAAAGTATGAGAGACTGGTTACCGCGGGTTACAGTGGCCACCATCGTAGAGAAAAACGGCCGCTTCTTAATGGTGGAAGAAGATGTCCACGGTTCATTGAAAATAAACCAGCCGGCCGGCCATTTAGAACCCGGTGAAACGCTGCCACAAGCCGCGGCTCGAGAAACACTGGAAGAAACCGGCTGGCGCGTTACGGTGGATTATCTGGTGGAATTTTCACAATGGACCAGCGAATCTGGCAACCATTATTTACGCGCCTGTTTTGCCGGTAGCGCGCAACAACTTGACCCCGATCAAACCTTAGACGATGGGATTCTTCGCGCCATTTGGCTGACTCGGGATGAGGTCGCTGCCCATCATGAACAATTGCGCTCACCCCTTGTGTTGCACCACATTGACCACTATATCAATGGCAAGCAAACACCCTTAGATATCTTTAGTTATTACGATTAACAATGGCCGAAAAAATTATCGTGGGCATGTCCGGTGGCGTTGATTCCTCGGTCAGTGCCGCGCTGTTACAACAAAAACACCCCAATCAAGTCGCCGGTATGTTTATGAAGAACTGGGAAGAGGATGACACCAGCGAAACCTGTACCGCCGATGAAGATGTCAAAGACGCACAAGCCGTGTGTGACCGTTTGGGGATTAAGCTACACCGCCGTAACTTTGCGGCTGAATACTGGGATTACGTGTTCAGTGAATTTTTACAAGAATACCAAAATGGCCGTACCCCGAACCCGGATATCTTATGTAACCGGGAAATTAAATTTAAAACATTTCTCGATCACGCCGATGATTTAGGCGCAGACTTTATTGCCACCGGCCACTATGTGAGAAAAGCCGAAGTAAATGGTGCATTTCAGTTACTCAAGGGTGTTGATAACAACAAAGATCAAAGCTATTTTCTGTACGCCATTCAGCAACATCAATTGGCGCGCAGTTTATTTCCGGTGGGTGAACTGGACAAAACTGAAGTGCGTGAATTGGCCGTACAACTGGGCCTGTCGGTGCATGATAAAAAAGATTCCACGGGTATTTGTTTTATTGGCGAAAAGCGGTTTCAAAACTTTTTAAGTCAATACCTTAAACCCAATCCCGGTGAGATTGTCACCCCGGATGAGACTGTGGTCGGCCACCACAATGGTTTGATGTATTACACCATTGGTCAGCGACAGGGTCTTGGTATTGGCGGCATTAAAGACGCCCTGCCCGAACCCTGGTTTGTGATTGCTAAAGACCATGAAAAGAACCAATTGATTGTCGGTCAAAGTAATCATCAATCTCTGATTATGGGGCACCAATTACAAGCCGATCAAGTCAATTGGATCAGTGGTCATGCGCCTGAATTTCCGCTTTCATGTCAGGCTAAGATACGCTACCGCCAACCGGATCAGGACTGTACTGTGTCGATTTCTGATGCTGGTCAGTTAAGGGTTCATTTTGAACAGGCGCAGCGTGCCATTACACCGGGACAATCGGTGGTTTTTTACCAAGACGAAATCTGCTTAGGCGGTGCGGTGATTACTGATTCTGATTTACTAACGTCAACCTGTGAGTTAAAACCATGAGAGACCAAACCATCGCATTGGCCGGTGTTTATCAAGCAGCTGCCTGTGCCCACGAACTGGCCCAGTCCGGTGCCGTCAGTCGCCGTGATTGTTTTGCCGGCAGTATAAACAGCTTGTTTGTGGTTAATCCTGAGTCCACATCGGCGGTGTTTAATCATGACATGAACCAATTGGCATTGGGTCTACGCACACTGATCAAATCTTTTAACAAAGACAAGGCTTATTTAAACGTGATTAAATATGTTTTAACCTTATTAAACTTACAGTCCAAGTTCATGCAAAATACAACCATGGTGAAACAAGTTCAACATGGCATTCAACAGGCTCAACACCTGGGTTCCTTTGATGAACATGAGCAAGCCATTATTGAAATACTGGCGGCCACCTACTCCAAAACCATCAGCCAATTGCAACCGCGTGTGATTATCGCCGGTCAGCCCTATCACTTGAAAAACAAAGAGGTCACCGAACGCATACGGGCCATTTTACTGGCCGGAATTCGCTCTGCAGTGCTCTGGAAACAGGTTGGTGGCAGTCATTTACAACTGCTGTTTAAGCGCAAAGCTTATATCCAGCACGCCGAACAATTGTTGAAAGACCCTTTGCTGTCTTCATAGCGGCTTTAAAGCCACAATGGGGGCTGTCTTTTTGATGGTAAAAATGAGATAATACCGCGCTTTTTAAGGTTGCCCGATGGCGCAACTACTTCATTAATCCAACGACTTTAGGGGTCCAATTAAATGAGTGACACATTAAAAACAGCCATGCAATTGGCTGTTAATAATAAAAACTACCGTTACTACAGCTTAGCCAAACTCAACGAGCAATATAATATAAATAAACTGCCGTTTAGTTTAAAAATTTTATTGGAAAACCTGTTACGTAATGAAAACGGTGTTGATGTAACCGTTGAAGACATTAAAGCCCTGGCGCAATGGGATCCCCACGCTAAACCAACCACGGAAATTGCCTTCACCCCTGCCCGCGTGGTTTTACAGGACTTTACCGGTGTTCCGGCGGTGGTGGATCTGGCTGCCATGCGAGATGCCATGCAAAGCCTCGGCGGTGATGTGCAAAAAATTAATCCTTTATCACCGGCTGAACTGGTGATTGATCATTCAGTACAAGTGGACAAATACGGTACCGCGGATGCGGCCGAACTGAATACGCAAATTGAATTTGAACGCAATAAAGAACGCTATGGCTTCTTAAAATGGGGTCAGTCGGCATTTGATACCTTTAAAGTGGTGCCGCCGGGTAATGGTATTGTGCATCAGGTTAACCTGGAATATTTAGCCCGGGTGGTCTTTGCTGCGGAACAAAACGGTGAATTCACCGCTTACCCGGATACCGTGGTTGGTACCGATTCACACACCACCATGATTAATGGTTTGGGTGTGCTCGGTTGGGGTGTCGGCGGTATTGAAGCAGAAGCCGCCATGTTGGGTCAGGCGATTTCCATGTTAATTCCTCAGGTGGTGGGCTTTAAACTCACCGGTCGTTTACCGGAAGGTGCCACCGCCACTGATTTAGTGTTAACCGTGGTGGAAATGCTGCGTGAACATGGCGTGGTCGGTAAATTTGTTGAATTTTTTGGTTCGGGTTTACAGTATTTACCGCTGGCCGATCGGGCCACCTTAGCCAATATGGCGCCGGAATACGGTGCCACCTGTGGTATTTTCCCGGTGGATGAAGAAACTCTGCGCTATCTGCGATTATCTGGCCGCAGTGAAGAACAGGTCAATCTGGTGGAAGCCTATGCCAAAGCGCAGGGAATGTTCCATGATGACAATTCACCGGATGCCAACTACACTGCTGTGCTTGAACTGGACATGAGCACCGTGGTGCCCAGTATCTCAGGGCCAAAACGACCACAGGACCGGATCGTTTTGACCGAAGCCAAAGAAAAATTTAATAACCTGTTTAATGCTTTCGAACAGGGCCGGGATAAAAAATCTGTTCCGGTTCAAGCTGAACGCGGTGATTATCAGTTTACCGATGGCGACATTGCTGTGGCAGCCATTACCTCGTGTACCAACACCTCGAATCCGGCAGTCATGTTAGGTGCCGGTTTGCTGGCCCGCAATGCGGCTAAAAAAGGTTTAACGGTCAAACCCTGGGTCAAAACCTCACTGGCGCCCGGTTCAAAAGTGGTTACCCATTATTTAGAATCAGCCGGCGTTTTGGATGACTTGGAAACGCTGGGATTTAATGTGGTTGGATTTGGTTGCACCACCTGTATCGGTAACTCCGGCCCCTTAGATCCGGCTTTATCTCAAGCCATTAATGACAACGATCTGATTGCCACGTCCGTACTGTCCGGTAACCGAAATTTTGAAGGACGCATCCATGCCGATGTGCGCATGAATTTCCTGGCGTCACCGCCTTTGGTGGTAGCCTATGCGATTGCCGGCACCATGGACATTGATGTCCAGAAAGACCCACTCGGACAAGACCAAGACGGTAACGATGTATTTTTAAAAGACATCTGGCCGAGTAACCATGAAATTGCCGACACCATTCAAAACAATGTGTCTAATGACATGTTTGCCAAAGGTTATGACGGTGTTTTTGAAGGGGATGAAAACTGGAAAAATGTGCAAACCTCAGAATCTGAGTTATTCGATTGGCAAGCAGATTCCACCTACATTAAAAACCCGCCCTACTTTGACGGTATGACCCTTGATATCGCCGGCATCAGTGACATTCAGGGTGCCAGAGTACTGGCTAAACTGGGTGATTCAGTCACCACCGATCATATTTCTCCGGCCGGCGCCATTGCCGAAGACTCACCGGCCGGTCAATACCTCAAGCAAAAAGGCATACCAAAGGCAGCGTTTAATTCATATGGTTCGCGGCGTGGTAACCACGAAGTGATGATGCGCGGCACATTTGCCAACATCCGTTTACGCAATCAATTGGCACCGGGTACCGAGGGCGGCTGGACCCGTCATCAACCTTCTGATGAACAAATGAGCATTTTTGATGCATCAGTGAGGTATCAGCAAGAGAAGGTACCATTGGTAATTATTGCCGGTAAAGAATACGGTACCGGTTCTTCCCGTGACTGGGCGGCCAAAGGCACTAATCTACTGGGTGTCAAAGCCGTGCTGGTGGAAAGTTATGAGCGTATTCACCGTTCCAATCTGGTTGGGATGGGCGTTATACCGCTGCAGTTTAAAGCCGGAGAAAGTGCTGAAACTTATGATTTAACCGGACGCGAAACCTACGATATCACCGGATTGGATAACGGTAATAGTAAAGTCGCTCATATCACTGCTCACCGTGAAGACGGTTCGACAGTCGAATTCGATGTGGATGTGCGCATTGACACACCCAAAGAAGTCGAGTATTGTCGTCATGGTGGTATTTTGCATTATGTGTTACGAAATTTAGCTCAATAGAACATACTGGCCTGTCGCACTGAATTGTTCGGCAGGCCTTTAAACCATGAATACTCGAATTTACTTCATATTAATTTCTGTCTGGACTTTATCGGTTGAGGCAGAAAAACAATCTCAACCTCTTGCGGATGCGTTGCGAGATTGCAGTGAAATTCAAAGTGATTTCGGCCGTCTGGTATGCTATGACAACTTGAGCAAAGCTCAGCTTCAAGATAAGCCGGAACACACATCGCAGCATCAACAAAACGATGATGTGAACCCATACGCTGATGACACCCAGTTACCGGCACTGATTGCTGATTTGGATGAAGCCGGTTTTCGCTACAGCTTAGGTCGCATGGATTTACTGGGTAGTGAATTCGATGCCATGTTGGTGGGTTTGGGACATCGCATCAATGTGGCTGATTTTTCTTTTTCCAACCAGCCCGATGTCTATTTTAACGTCTTTGGCCAAATCCGGGCTCAGTTTGATGTGGAAGAACTGAGTACCCGCAATAACCGCGGTGGCGCCTTAATCAATACGGATTTCAGCGTTGGCGGAGAACTGGTTCAGCATCGGCCTGACTGGTCATGGCGCTTGTCTTACCGACACCGCAGTACCCATTTAGGTGATGAATTTCTGATTGAGAATCAGGATTACCTGACTAAAAGAATCAACCTATCCTATGAAACCCTCAAATTTTTGGCTTTTAAATCATGGGGTTCCTGGGATATTTACGGTGGTGGCGGTTTTATCACTCGCATGGAACCAAGCGGTTTACATCAATTACAATGGCAAACCGGCTGGCAATACCAGGGCGACCCAAGCGCTGATTTCACCCCGTTGATGGGCATGGACTTTTCAGCCTGGCCAGAAGCCGATCGTGCCGTCAATCTGACACTGCGTACCGGATTAAGAATTAACAAATGGTTTAACCGGCCGATCGATGTATTTTTGGAATACCAGGAAGGTCATACACCCTACGGTCAATTTTATACCGAAGATTTTAATTATTTTGGCTTAAGTTTTTATAATCACTGGTAAAAATACAAACTGCTTTGTCAATATATTAGTGTGTATATAATTTCTCGGCTTTGGATTTAATAAAAGCTTAATTTCACTGATTACACACATGAGGGCATCTTTAAAAACGTCACAAACCTCCAAAAGACTGAGCCATTTAAGTCGTCTGCCTAAAGCCATTTATCCGATGCGTACGCTCGGTATGCTGATGGCCGGTATCGCGATTTCAACGGTTTTAATTGAGTTAAAAGTAAGCATGGCCGTCTGATTGTGGCTTATAATCAGTTGTCTGATTTGGCCCCATTTGGCTTATTTTCTGACCCGAATTAATCATCAACCGTTTCAGACCGAAAAGTATAATCTACTGATTGATTCAGTGATTGCGGGATCTTGGGTGCCGCTTATGGGCTTTAATCTTTTACCCTCCGTGTTACTGATTATGTTAAATGTGACCGATAAGGTGAATACCGCCATTAAAGGCATTTGGTGGAAAGCCCTTGTGGTTTCATTGGTGACCATAATACTGGTGGCGTGGTTATATAAAGGTCCATATCAGCCGCAAACCAGTCATTTTGTAATCATCGGTTGCCTGCCTTTAATTATCATTCATTTTACCGTGGTGAGTTTTAATGCCCACCGCTTAATTCATCGGGTTCAAACCCAAAATCGCTTACTGAATAAACTCAGTCAGCAAGATGATCTCACGCTGCTGTTTAACCGGCGAACCTGGCAACAAAAAACCCAAAAGCTGCTTGATAAAAACTCATCCGATGATGACCAGACGCTGTCATTAATGCTCATTGATATTGACCACTTTAAGGACATTAATGATAAATACGGTCATGCCATGGGTGATGATATATTGGTCCAGGTGGCACGAATTATATCAACACACTGTCCAGATAATGCCGTTATCGGTCGATTGGGTGGTGACGAATTTATTGCCGTGGTGCCTGAAGACCTCAAGGTTGCCAAAAATATCGCTGAAGCCATTAACGCAGCCGTTCATAAGATTGCAACGGAGTTGTCTGATTTACACTGCACTGTCAGTATCGGTTTAGCCACCATTAATAACCATAAACAAGATATTCGCAGTTGGTTTGAAGCCGCTGATAAAGCCTTATATGAAGCCAAAAATAAAGGTCGTAATACCTTTGTGGCTCATCAATTAAATTAAATTAAGCCAGCAATAGGGCATTTAAGTCATACAATCCTTTGTCTTGTTGAACCAACCACTGTGCGGCAGTGATCGCACCTTCAGCAAACAAATCACCATTTTTGGCCACATGTTCGATGGTGATGGTTTCATTGGGAAAGTCACATTGAATGTGGTGGGTACCGGGCACTTCGGCTGCCCGAACTGACGTTATCCCAATGGCACCGAGCGTAAACTTGTTTTGGTCAACGATTTTTAATTGCTGACTGTCGGATAAACTTTGTGCCAGCGCAATGGCAGTGCCGGAAGGGGCGTCTTTTTTGTGTTGGTGGTGGGTTTCTGTTATGCGGTAGTCACCGTGTTGATTTTTTTGTTTAAAAATCTGCAGTAAGTTTTTGATTATTTGGATATTTAATGAAAAATTAGCTGCCCACAAAACCGGTATAAAGTGACCGGCCTGACTAATACGGTCAAACTGTGACTGACTTAAGCCGGTGGTGCCACTGACCAGGGCGACTTCATTCATGACACAATAGTCCACCACCGCGCTAAAACCCTCAGTTTGCGAAAAGTCAATCACCACATCAGCTTGCAAACCGGAAAAATCACTTAAAATCGGGGCGTGATGGCTGTCATTATTAGACAGTTCGGACAGGGGGTTACCCACAAGCTGATTATGGGCGGATGTGATACCGGCCACAATCTCTATATTGGACTGATGTTGCAAAACGTTTAAGATGCGCCGGCCCATGCGACCGGTAACGCCTGAAATAATGACACGTAAGACTTGTGTCATATCAGCCGGTGACCTTGTCTAAAAAAGATTTAACATTGTCAAACCAGCCCTTTCGCCGGGGATTGTTTTTATCGCCGGCTTGTTTAATGCTGTCATCAAACTGTTTTAACAGTTCTTTTTGCTCGTGACTGAGATTAACCGGTGTTTCCACATGGACTTTACAAAATAAATCACCCGGACTGTGAGAACGAACCGATTGAACACCTTTACCGCGAATTCTAAACTGTTTTCCGGACTGCGTTTCTGCCGGCACTTTAAGTTTAACGGCGCCGGACAATGTGGGTACATTTAATTCCCCGCCTAAACAGGCGGTGGCAAAATCCAGCGGTATTTCACAGCGTAGATGATCACCTTGACGGGTGAAAATATCATGGGGTTTAACATGGATATCCACGTATAAATCACCGGCCGGTCCACCCTGCGGGCCGGCTTCGCCTTTACCCGTTAAGCGAATGCGATCACCTTCATCAACACCGGCGGGGATATTCACTTTGAAGGTTTTGTTTTCCTGGCGACGACCCTGACCGCCACAATGATTGCAAGGGTTACTGATGGTGCTGCCTTTGCCACGACAATCGGGGCAAGTTTGCTGCACCGAAAACATGCCCTGCTGCATGCGCACCTGGCCAATACCCCGACAGGTCTGACAGGTGTTGGTCTCACCATCTTTTGAACCACTGCCATGACAGTGATCACAACTGGCCATGGTCGGCAGGGTAATGTTTTTTTCAACGCCTTCAATGGCTTCTTCTAATTCAATGGTCATTTCAACCTGCATATCACTGCCACGTTGAGGGCCGGCTGAACGACCACCACGGCGACCGCCACCGAAGATATCACTGAAAATATCACCGAAAATATCGCCCACATCACCATGAAAACCGCCACCAAAACCGCCACCGGGACCAGCGCCGTTTTGTCCGGATACCGCATCAAAACCATATTGATCGTACATTTGGCGTTTACGCTCATCTTTAAGGATTTCATACGCCATTTTGACTTCTTTAAATTTTTCCTGGGCAGTGGCATCATCACCGGCACGATCGGGATGGTATTTCATGGCCAACCGGCGGTAGGCCTTTTTAATCTCTGCCTGGCCGGCTGAATGGCTGACCCCTAAAATTTTGTATAAATCTTTGCTCATGCGGTTTCGTTATTATGGTTAATATTTCACTGAAAAAGCCGGCATAAACACAAGAATATGCCGGCTTTTGTTACAAACTGACCTTATGTTCAGCCTTTTTTCTCATCATCAACTTCTTCAAACTCAGCATCAACGACATCATCAGAACTGTCTGACGCCTGACTGTCACCAGATGAGCCGGCTTCAGCCTGACCGGCCTGGGCGGCTTGAGCCACTTTTTGCATCACCGGCTGTAGCGCCTGCTGTAAGGCTTCACTGGCCGATTCGATGGCCGTTTTATCGTCTTCTTTCATCGCTTTTTCGGTGTTTTCGATGGCTGACTCAATCGCAGATTTTTCACCATCGTCAATGATGTCCTTGTGCTCATTCAGCATTTCTTTGGCAGAATGAATCATGGCATCCGCGGCGTTACGTGCCTGAACCGTTTCTTGAAATTGCTTGTCTTTTTCGGCATTTACTTCCGCATCTTTAATCATTTGTTCGATTTCTTCATCGGACAAGCCGGAACCGGCTTTGATTTCGATGCGTTGCTCTTTGCCGGTGGCCTTGTCTTTGGCTGACACGTGAATAATACCGTTGGCATCAATATCAAAAGTCACCTCAATTTGCGGCACACCGCGTTTGGCCGGGGCAATGCCTTCTAAATTAAACTGACCCAATGACTTATTGGCACTGGCCATTTCACGCTCACCTTGTAAGACGTGTACCGTAACGGCAGATTGGTTGTCTTCCGCGGTTGAGAACACTTGCGATGCTTTGGTGGGTACCGTGGTATTTTTCTCAATCAATTTAGTCATCACACCGCCCAGGGTTTCAATACCCAAGGACAACGGTGTGACATCCAATAACAAGACATCTTTAACATCTCCGGACAGTACACCACCTTGTACTGCTGCACCCATGGCCACCGCTTCATCAGGGTTCACATCTTTGCGTGGTTTTTTACCAAAGGTTTCCTCAACAATTTCCTGTACCGCCGGCATCCGGGTTTGACCACCAACCAAAATCACGTCAGATATTTCATTCACGGAAATTCCCGCATCTTTAAGGGCGGTTTCACAAGGACCCACAGTTCTTTTCACCAGATCAGACACCAATGATTCTAATTTAGAACGGGTAATCTTAATGTTCAGATGCTTAGGCCCTGAGGCATCAGCCGTAATGTATGGCAAGTTTACTTCGGTTTGGTCTAATGAAGACAATTCAATTTTGGCTTTTTCAGCTGCTTCTTTTAAGCGCTGTAATGCCAAGGGGTCATTTTGTAAATTCACACCCTGGTCTTTTTTAAATTCTTCAACAAGATAATCCATTAAACGGTTATCAAAGTCTTCACCACCTAAGAAGGTATCACCATTGGTGGCCAATACTTCAAACTGTTGCTCACCGTCAATATCAGCGATTTCAATAATCGAAATATCAAAGGTACCACCACCTAAGTCATAAACCGCAATGGTGCGATCACCGCCTTTTTTATCCATACCATAGGCCAAAGCTGCGGCGGTTGGCTCATTGATAATTCGCTTGACTTCTAATCCGGCAATTTTACCCGCATCTTTGGTGGCTTGGCGTTGCGAGTCGTTAAAGTAAGCCGGTACCGTAATTACGGCGGCTTCCACTTTTTCACCCAAATAGTCTTCAGCAGTGGCTTTCATTTTTTCCAAAATACGTGCTGAAATTTCTTGCGGTGCCATTTTTTTACCACGCACTTCTACCCAGGCATCACCGTTATCCGCCTTAATAATTTTATAAGGCACGATGCCCTGGTCTTTTTGCACCACATCTTCATCAAATTTACGACCAATCAGCCGCTTAATGGCGAACAGCGTGTTTTCCGGGTTGGTCACCGCCTGTCGTTTGGCCGATTGACCCACTAATGTTTTACCCTCATCGGTAAAGGCGACGATCGATGGGGTGGTTCGATCGCCTTCTGCATTTTCTATCACCTTAATGTCTTTACCTTCCATCACGGCGACACAGGAATTGGTGGTTCCTAAATCAATACCTATTACTTTTGACATGTTAAATATCCTCTGATTTTAATATTTTAAACTGGTTACTATCTATGGACTTATTGGCATAATTCAAGCTACTGAGCGACCACAACCATAGCGGCACGAATCAAGCGACCATTAAGCAAATAGCCTTTTTGAAAAACATCCACCACAGTGTTTTTTTCATGTTCTTCAGACTTCACCATACTCATCGCTTCATGGATGTCCGGGTCAAATTTCTCACCAACCGGATTAATGATTTCGATGCCGTATTCCTGCAACACTTTGGTCATGGATTGTTGAGTGTTTATGGTGCCTTCGACCATGGCTTCCACCGTCACCTCAACTTGATCGTCATGGACAATTTCTAAGGCTTTATCAAAACTGTCCATCACCGGAATCATGGCCTTAATCAATTTTTCATTGGCATATTTACGGGTGTTTTCCAATTCACGTTGCAAACGTTTTTGGGCATTCATGCCTTCAGCGGCCACCCGCAGGATTTCTTCATCCTTGGCAGCCAATTGCATCTCTAAGTCCTTAATTTGTTGCATCAACTCATCTGTTTCTGTTGATTTGGATTCAGGGTGGTTGACCACTTCCACATCATCGTCAGTGGTTTGTTCCGCCGCATCATTGGTTTCATCCATATCCACATCTGACTCGTACAAGTCCTCGTTGTCATTATTTATGTTGCGTTTATTGTCCGTCATAATTTAATCTAATAATGAATGAATGGCTGTGATATAGTGATAGCAGATGACAATTCAAGGCACCCTCGCTAAAATATCCATAAAATACAATCCATTAAACTGATTTCATGTTGCAATCCATTTACATCAAAAATTATGTGCTGATTGACCAATTAGATATTGATTTTAACCAACACATGACGGTGTTTACGGGTGAAACCGGTGCCGGTAAATCAATCACCATTGGTGCTTTATCACTGGCACTGGGTGCCCGGGGTGATACCGCAGTCATTGGTGCTTTTGGTGATATTTGCGAAGTGGTGGTGACATTTGATATTTCAGGTCACAGCAGTGCACAACAATGGTTGAAGGACAACGATTTTGAAGATGACAGTCTCATGATTCGCCGCACCTTAAATAAACAAGGGCGCAGTCAATTGTGGATTAACGGCAGTCCGACGCCGGCCCATTTAGTCAAAGAACTGGGCCGTTATCTGGTACAAATTCACGGCCAGCATGATCAGATTAAACTTTTACAAAGCACCACCCAACGGCAATTACTCGACCGCAGCGGTGATTATGAGGAACTGCTCACCGAAATCGCTGACATCACAGAAGCTTTAAAACAATTGGATGCGGACACACTGGCTTTGCAACAGGCGGGTTCTTTATCTGCCGAACAACAACAATTACTGGATTACCAATACCAGGAACTGCATGAACTGGATTTAAAAGAAGGTGAATACGAACAATTACATCAGGACTTATTACAGGTCAGTCATGCCCAGGACATTCAGCAAGCCTGTCAGCAGACCATTCATGATCTCGACGAAGCCGATCATTCCGTACGGCATTTATTGGCGCAACACATTAATCAACTTAAACACTTAAAAGGTTTCGACGCCGCCCAGGTCTGTCAAATGCTTGATGAAGCCTTAATTAATGTTCACGAAGCGGTGCAGTATTTAACGGATTTTGCTGAAAATATTGAGCATGACCCCCGGCAGCAACAATCCATTGAACAGCGTTTGGAACAAATTACCCGCATCGCGCGCAAACAAAACACCACCGCTGAGCAACTCACCGATCATCAACAACAACTGGCTGAGCAACTAAATCGCCATCAAAAGCAATCAGAGCAACAATCGGTACTGGATAAAAAACGCCGGGATTTAAGACAACAATACCATGATATCAGTTTACGCCTGACTCAGGCCCGACAACAAGCCGCCAAACAACTGGCCGCTAAAATCACGGCTATGATTCAACAGTTAGGGCTACCTGAAGCCCAATTAAGTATCAACGTAAATCCGGCTGACTTCAACGAAGACAGTAAACCACAGGCACATGGTTTAGATCACATCGAGTTTATGATTGCCGTGAACAAGGGTCAGTCACCCCAACCATTAAGTAAAACCGCATCCGGCGGTGAACTGTCACGGATTTGTCTGGCCATCGAAGTGGTTGGGCAAAACCATGATCACACGGCCTTTGTGTTTGATGAGGTCGATACCGGCATTGGCGGTGCCACCGCCTCCAAGGTCGGTGGCATTATGCGCACACTCAGTGAACAACATCAGGTGTTTGCCGTCACCCATTTACCGCAAGTGGCCGGCCAGGCCCATGACCATATTCTGGTGTCAAAATCCAGTGACCAGAGTCACGGCCTGACCCGCTCCGCCATTCAACACCTCAACCGAGAACAACGTATCCAGGAACTGGCACGCATGGCCGGCGGCGAAACCATCACCGAAACCACCCTCGCCCAGGCCGAGGAATTTTTAAAAACCGGATAACTATGAAATCAATCTTGTTAATACTTCTTTTTTTAATAAGCATGCCATTAATGGCACAAGGCACAGCGGATAAAAAACAAGAACCCAGGCAAATTGATCAACAAGTCACTAAAGCATTGGGTATTTTAATGCGTGAACCCAGTGAAGCAGAACGGGCATCTATGCAGTTGTATGGACAGTGGTTCCAGGAATTGATCACTTTTTTATTAAATCATGATCAACCCTACGCCCAGGCCATAGGGCTACAACAAACCAACTCAATTCTACAGTCTCAATCGACCCAAGTTGATTCAGATTTTTTTCAAGCCTTTTACCAAAGGCAGGGTGAACATATTAATAAACTGGTCAGTGAGAAAACACTCAATATCGAAACATTTCAAATTCTACAGGGCTTATGCTTTCAAAAAGAATTGGATAATTATTGTGATCGTCAGACGCTGCTTGATAACCAAATGCAGCAATACCCTTATGAAATGAGTGTTTATTTACGCCCGCTACAATTAGCCATCGAAGCGGACAATAAAGAACTCAAATCTAAACTTATGAAAGTCATGAGTGGCACCCAACAGTTTTCTATGGTTGATTACTTACTGCCGCAATTGATTAAGCTGGTCAAAAATTACATCAAAGATAACCCCATTCCCGAAGCAGCGTTATTGCGGCAGAAAAATGATAACCGTTTAACCCGTGACTTAACTGAACAACAAATTAAATTGTTGGAACAACATCACACCGAATATATGCCCTACGAAATTCTTCAGGCCATGCGCCTGGCATTACCCATTCCGGCATTCAGACCGCTGAAAAATATCTGTCAATCAGAACCTGAGCACAGCCCGGAATGTCTCTATATTGCCAATATTTTGTTGAATAAAAGTAACGCCACACTCTCAAAAGCCATGGGTCATATTCTAAATTTAGCCGTCTATCAGCTCAACAATCAACAAGACATGCTGGCAGCCAGTCAGGCCAATCAACTGCGTTTAAAAAAATACAGTGAATGTCTCAGTCAGGCCCTCGACACCAATCAGAAATTTGAAGACTTATATGATCAGGATTACACAGAATTGTGGCTGACGGCTGAAGATGAACTCCAGCGGTTATCCAATATGGCCACTTATCT
>CAZLAW010000012.1:0-28848 GCA_964557625.1 uncultured Marinicella sp. | reverse complement strand
CCGCTGAATAGGTGGTGGCACCGTCATAGTAACCGGATTGCACCAGAATATTCAGGTAGGGATTTTGGGCCATGGCCTGACGCAATTGTTCACGCACGGTGTTATTGGTTCGGTCCCAGGGCCGGACATCACCGAACATCTTATACGGCACATCAGTTTTGTAGTTCAAAATTTCCCGAATGTAGTAATTAATGGCCGGGGTGAAAGAATGCAGCCACGAGGTCAGTTCAGCACTGTAATCGGGACTGTCACCGGTGATAAATTTATCCATGCCCAAATAACGCGAATCCAGTCGACCGATGGTTTGGCCGGTTTTATCACGCAGTAGTTCTTTCCAGAAAAACCGCGGTGTGACCACCAAATGACGTTGCAGAATGACTTCCTGAGTTAAACCGGAATAACGCGCCATTTTAGCGGCCACTTGTTGCCGCTCTTCGTCGCTGATAAAGCCACCTTTGGCGAGTGCCGGCATCAGTTCATCGATGGCAAAAGCCTCGACTTCAGGCAAAATCTCGATCAAATCCCGGCTTTGCAATTCTTCAGACAGCATTTTATGGTGCCAGGCGGTGGCTGCCATGTAAGGGAAATCAATGGCTCTGGAAATGGCCGAATCAGAACCCATGGCCTGATAATCAGCCGGAGATACCATAATCACACCGTTGAGGTACATCCATTGTTTATTTTGTAAGGCTGCGGCCAGACCCATCACCCGGGTACCGCCATAACTTTCACCGATAATGTATTTCGGTGAGCGCCAACGATTATGGCGCGACATAAAGGTGGTGATCCAATCCGATAAATAAGCAATATCGGCATTCACCCCAAAAAAATCTTTTTTATCGGGGTATTTGCCTTCTTCGTTCTTCACCATGCGGGAATAACCCGTGTTTACCGGATTCACATAGACAATGTCCGCCACATCCAATATCGAATACGGGTTGTCTTTGACGCCATAGGGTTGTATCGGATAACCTTCTTCATCGATGTTCAGCACCCGGGGACCGGTATAGGCAATGTGCATCCACACGGACGCCGAGCCCGGACCGCCGTTAAAGGACACAATAATCGGCCGATTGGCATTGTCTTTAATATCACTACGTTGATAGTAGGTGTAAAACAAGGTGGCGGTCACCTTACCGTCCTTATTCCACACCGGTTGGGTACCGGTGGTGGCGGTATAGGGCACGGTCTGGCCCTTAATGCGAACCTTATTCTCGGTAACAACTTTAGATTCAATATCGATGCTACGGCTAAAATTCTGACCATCATCCTTTTCAGCGTGTAAAGAAACAAAGACAAATAAACACAGCATTAAAACTGATTTTTTCATGGGATAAGCATTTTTATTTTAAACCATTTTAATTTAACCCAAATAAATTCATTTTGCAGTGATTTTTTCACCCATCATCCCCATACATAGAGACTACAATCAATATCAATTATCCGCTATCATAAGTCCCATGGATATCGTCAACTTACAAATCAAAAAATCAGCCAGGCCGTTTAAAATTAACAGCCCCTTTGAGCCGGCAGGTGATCAGCCGCAAGCCATTGAAAAACTGGCCGAAGGTTTTGAAGATGGCTTGAAAGGCCAAACACTTTTGGGTGTTACCGGCTCCGGTAAAACCTTTACCGTGGCGCATATGATTCAAAAAGTGCAAAAAACCACCATGATTATGGCGCACAATAAAACCCTGGCAGCGCAGTTATACACGGAATTTAAAGAATTCTTCCCCGATAATGCGGTGGAATACTTTGTTTCCTATTATGATTATTACCAGCCCGAAGCCTATATTCCGGCCTCAGATTTGTACATTGAAAAAGACGCCTCAATCAATGAATACATCGAGCAAATGCGTTTATCGGCCACCAAAGCGTTGATGGAACGCAAGGACGTGATTATTGTGGCCACAGTATCTGCCATTTACGGATTGGGTGATCCACAGTCGTATCTGCAAATGCTGGTGTCGTTAACCGTGGGTGAGCGCATTGATCAGCGCACCTTATTGCGGCGTCTGGCGGAAATGCAATACACCCGCAATGATCTGATCTTAGAGCGCGGCACGTTCCGGGTTCGGGGCGAAGTGATTGATGTGTTTCCGGCAGATTCTGAACGGGACGCGGTACGGATTGAATTATTTGACGATGAGATTGATTCTTTGCAGTATTTTGATCCGCTCACCGGTCACAGCATCAGTCGTGAAGAACAGATTAATATTTTCCCAACCTCACACTATGCGACTCCGCGAGAACGGGTGCTTAATGCCATTGAAAACATCAAAATTGAATTAAAAGAACGCCTTAAGGTGTTGTATGACCAGAATAAACTGGTGGAAGCCCAACGGTTAGAACAACGCACTTTGTATGATCTGGAAATGATGCAGGAATTGGGGTATTGTTCGGGTATTGAGAATTATTCACGCCATTTAACCGGCTTACCACCGGGTCATCCCCCACCCTGTTTGTTCGATTACTTACCAGCCGATGCCTTGTTAGTGATTGATGAATCTCACGTCACCATCCCGCAAATTGGTGCCATGTACAGAGGCGATCGTTCGCGCAAGGAAAGCCTGGTTAATTTTGGCTTTCGCTTACCCAGCGCCCTGGATAACCGGCCGTTAAAATTTAAAGAATGGGAAGAACGCACCCCACGGATGGTGTTCGTTTCAGCCACACCGAGCAAATATGAAGCCGAACACCAAGCGCAGATTGTAGAGCAAATTGTACGACCCACCGGACTGGTCGACCCGCAGATTGAGGTCAGACCGGTGGCCACCCAGGTGGATGACTTGTTGTCTGAAATCAATCAACGGGTCAAAATCAATGAGCGCGTACTGGTCACAACACTCACCAAACGCATGAGTGAAGATCTGACTGAGTATCTGGCCGAACAAGGTATCAAGGTGCGTTATTTACACAGTGAGATTGCCACCGTGGAACGGGTTGAGATTATTCGGGATTTGCGTCAGGGTGTGTTTGATGTGCTGGTGGGTATTAACCTGTTACGCGAAGGCCTGGATATGCCGGAAGTGTCTTTGGTGGCTATTTTAGACGCCGATAAACAGGGCTTTCTGCGTTCAGCCAGCTCACTGATCCAAACCATCGGGCGTGCCAGCCGCAATGTTAACGGCAAGGCCATTTTATACGGTGATACTGTGACTGCAGCCATGCAACAGGCCATCGATGAAACCGAGCGACGGCGTGAGATTCAAGTTACCTTCAACGAAAAGCACAACATCACGCCAACGTCAGTGAAACGTAAAATCCACGACCTGCAGGCTGTTTATGAACAGAGTCATCCGCAGGATTTACTCAAAGTGGCCGAAAACAAACCACAGTTCAACCCCGATAAAGCCAAAGATGTCAGCAAGTTACTACAAAAACTTGAGAAACAGATGAAGCAGCATGCCGCTGATTTGGAGTTTGAAAAAGCCGCCGATATGCGGGATGAAATTGAGCGCATTAAAACCGCGATGTTTTAATACGCTCAAATATACTTTGGTTTAAACGCTATCAGGTACCGGTTTTTGACCCTGTTCAGGTTCTGGTTCTTCAGTTGTTTTAGTACTGTGATCGGGTTCTGGTTCTTTTTTCTTCGATTTTTTGAACAAACCCTCCAGCAATTCACGTTTCAGCCGATCTTCGGTGTCTTCCTTGGGTTGTTGCTCTGATGTCTTATCATTTTCACCCACATCAGCATCTTCTGTTATATCATCGCTTTGTTTCTGATCTGAATTATCAGATGTTGTGGGTTTATCTTCTGTTTTTTTATCTTTACCCAACAGCGAATCGAACAGATCTTGTTTCAATTCTTCTTTCTTGGCGTCGATTTTTTCTTTTTGGGTGTTGATTAACAGCTGTTTGACATCGATACCAATTTTTGGCGACAGCATTGAGCCAGATAAGCTCACCGGAATGCGGTGATTAAGTAAGCGCTCAAAGCGACTGTCTAAAACACCTTCAGGAATGTTGGTTAGCATGGGCTGAATGGTGCCATTAATAGACTGCTCGATCAGATTAATTTCTACATCTCCGATTAGATTAAAATACGGCGACTGCAGCGACAACTGACTGGTTTTGAGCACACCATTGATCACATCAGCTTCCAGCGCCATGGAACCAAATTCAGTTTCTAAGGCTTGGTTGGCTTCGGCGGCTTCGGTTTTATTCAATAAGCTCAGCGCCTTTTGCACCATTTGTACCACATCGATGCCCTGAATTTCACCGTCACTGAGGTGATAGGACAGATGGCCATTGGCAGTGCGCAGCGGTTCGGCGGCAAAGGGTTGATCAACCCGGATATCGGCCTGTAATTGGCCCAAACCACTGAGAAATTCTTCACCGATTAAATCCGTGATTAAGGGGCCGGCCTGAACGTCCTGCATACGGTGTTTAATCACCAGTTTATCCGTGGCTTTGTCCGGTGCCAACGTTAACTCAGTTTTGAGCAGACCTTGATAGAAAACAGCGGTCAGCGGGCGCAACGATAATTCACTGCCACGGGTGGTCATATGTAATTTAATAGTATCTAAACTGGTCCCCATGGCCGTTAAGCGATCAATGGTGATTTCTCCGTCTAAATAACCAAAATTCACGCCATCACCACTGTCTTGCGCTGTTGACTCAGATTCCGTTTGCGGCAAATAATCGTCCAGATTAATGTGATTAAGGTGTAAACTAAAATCACCGGTCAGACGTTTTAAATCAGAGATACTCACCTGACCCGTCAATGCACTGTCATCCAGTTGGGCTTTGATGTTGTTCAAAGTCAACGTCTGTCCTTGCATTGACCAGTCTGTTGAAGCGCTGAGTTGATTGCCGGCTTTGTTATCCAAGCCACCGCCTAATTGTTGTAAAAACGCATCCACATTGAATGAACTGATGGTGACTTGACCGGAATAAAGTGCTCTCTGACTGCTTATATTTGTCCCTGTAAGCGGTGTCTTTATTTTTATATTGGCATACTCGATATTGATTTCAGGGATATTTAATCTGTCCTGACCTAAATCTAATTGACCACCTTTTTGGGTTCTGACTTTAAGCGGTATACCATCCATTTCACCCGCTAAAGCCAGTGATTCAATGTCCACCACCATGGCCTGATCTGATAACAGGTGATTAACCACAAAATCAGTGGACAGATCTGCTGTTAGTTTACTTTCCACCATCTCTAATTGTGCTGTTAAGGACATATCAGCCGGTTTACTGGCAGTAATGGCGGAACTGGAAAAATTTAAATTTGACAGTTGAAGTGTCGTTCCGGCGGCGGCATCCCGGTAATTCAGTGCGCCGTCTGAAACCATAATGCCTTCAATGTTAATGTTAATATTTGAAGATCCATCAGATTCTGATTTATCTTCACCACCCGCCAGATGATCCAGTATCGACTGCCAGTTCGTTCGGCCTGATTTGGCCACCTTTAAATGAATATTGGGTTGTTTCAATTCAACCGTATCGACCTGAATGTCTTTTTTAAGCAGGGGCAATAATTTAACCCGGGCCGATAAGGTGCCAATATCCGCTAAACTGTTACCGGAAAAGCCTTGCTCATTGGCCACCGTCACATCAGTCAGCTCAATGGCTATCCAGGGAAACACCGACCATCCGATGGGACCGTTTAAACTGACTTCTCGGCCAATCTGATTTTGGACCGCTTGCTGAATCTCCGGCTTGTGGTCGTTGGGATCAAAAAATACCGGCAATAATAACACCGCCAGCACCAATAGTAAGGCCACAATGACGATTAAACCAATCAACCATTTAAACAACTTTCTCATGCTAAACAACAGATTTTAAAAGAATTAATGTAACATGCCCGGCATTAAAATAGCATGAAAAGTGAATTTTATTTACCAGCCACCACCGCCGCCACCGCCGCCGCCACCGCCGGAAAAACCACCTCCACCGCCGGATGATGACGGCGGTGTTGACGCGGCTGATAAGGTACTGGCCATGCCACTTGAAATGGCGCCAAAGCTGCGACTGCCGGAACTGCTTAAATCAAAGCTGTGGCCACTGTACCAGGTGGGCTGGTATTCCTCAGGGTCTAAGGCCGCTTGTTTCAGGTAGGCTGCAAACTGCTCAGACCATTGATTTTCAACACCGAGCGCCAGCGCATAGGGTAAATATTTTTCAAACAATTCAGGTGTCATTTGCGGTGGGTGCATAATCTCTAAGCGGTTTTGTTCTGCGGTGGACAAATACAGTTTAAAACCTTCAATCTTGTCCATTAGTTCACGTCCAAAGGGCGTGGGGGCTTTCAGTAAATAAATAAACACCGCATTAACCACAATCAAAAAACCCAACATAACAAACAGTTCCACCGATAAGTTCAGGTTCGACATGACAATAAACACACCAATCGCCGATATCCAGCCCAGAGGTTTAGATTTGAAAATAAAAAACATCACCAGCGCAAAAAAAACAATTTGCCCCATGACACCAAAGGCACTGCGATCTCCGGGGTTATGGTGCAGTAACATGGCCAACATCACCAAAACACTGATACCCATGCCGATAAAGGCATACACCCAGTTGTTTTTAAAGCATTTTTCTTTGTATTCCTGTTTGATTTTGGCCGTCAAACCCGCTTGTGCCGTTTTGACTTTGCTGTTGTATTTTTTGTCAATCACCATGGATTGTTGGTTGCGCAGTAATTTTTGCAACACCAACTGCTCACCTTTAGAGGCTGCTTCTTTGGGTTCACTGTCCAGACGTGTGATTTGATAACCAGCGGATTTTTTAGCCAGTTTTATATACCCCTTAACCGCTAAGTTAATTATGGCAGCGGTAAAACTCTTGCCATCGGCTTTTTCATCCAATACATAGCGCATGGCCGCCGGCGACATGCCATCCGGTGGGTAAAAGCGTGGCATAATGACACCCGGTTCCGGATCGCGGCCCACCCGATCCCAGGCCATCCAGTAAAATACCATTAAACTAAAAAAGGTAATTACCATTAACATCCAAAATAAATTATCCGCCAAAAAGTCCATGAAAGCCGAACGTTTGTTAACGAAAAATCCTTTAACAAACTCAATTCTCACAGTCATTCCCTGATAAGGACGCAACGCCTGTGTACTGGAGATTAAAATCGTTTGTGGCTTTATTTCAGTGCGGTAATCAGCGCCGGTTTCACCGGCAAAGCCGGTCCAGGCCTCCTGATCTTTAATCGCTGCAGTGGGCACTTCATCGGGCAAATGGATGGTGGCGGTAACTTCATCAATTTTAAAATTCCAGCCGTTTCCGGTTACATTCCAGGCAAATCGATCATGCGTGTCTAAAAATGCCATTTGCCGATCGGTGCGATACGCGATGGTATAGGTTTGCAGCCCACGGGGCACCAATCGGTTTTTATCACCAATATAAACCCGCATCCCACCGGCCAGGGGTTCGGTGTGGTAAGGTTCAGGCTGTCCGTTGCGTAATACTTTTTTGACCTCAAAACCGACGGTGGATTTGGTCAGCCAGGCGGTTTTATAAATGGTGGGAAAATCCCTGAAAATACCACGTCTGATTTTATTGTGCTCGACATTGACTTGAATGGTCTCAACCACCGACACCTCGCCATCCACCTGCAAGGTGATGTCACTGTGAAACGAGACAATTTTTTCTGCAGCCGGTGCCGCCGCCGATAATAAAATGGCGACAACAAAAAACAGGCGATAAAACATATTAGTCAAAGGCGATGTCAGGGTTTTCGGCATGAACCGGATCTTCTATCTCAAAGTATTCGGCTTCTCTGAAATCATATTTTTGGGCAATGATATTTGACGGGAAGGATTGCACCAGGGTGTTGTATTCACGCACCGCACCATTGTAATAACGCCGAGCATACTGGATATCGGTTTCAATTTGCTGCAATTGTTGCTGCAAATCGAGAAAGTTGGTGTTGGCTTTTAAATCCGGATAGGCTTCCACCTGTACCATCAGTCCGGACAGGGCCTGGGAGAGTTTTTGCTCTTGCTGGATTTGTTGACTTGGGTTGTCCGCCTGTTTGGCCTGGTTGCGTAACTGAATGACTTTTTTCAGCGTCTGTTCTTCATGTTGGGCATATTGCTGAACCACTTTCACCAGATTGGGAATCAGGTCATAGCGCCGCTTCAACTGCACATCAATACCACTCCAGCCGTCTTCCACATGGTTTTTCTTTTTCACCAATTGGTTGTATAAACCCACTGCCCAGACGACAACGGCCGCCACCACCAAACCTAATATAATCAAAACACTCATGGTTCGCATGAACTCTCCACTTAAAATAACCCATTGATTATAACCGCAGCAGCTTTAAATTTGAATGATTAAAAAAGACAGTTAAATGAACTCAAATAATTCAGCATGAATCTCGCCATCCCAGGGGTGTAGCATCATCAATTCGCTGAATTGGGCAAACTGACGTGGGAAATTGGCAATCACTTCATGCGGTTGCGGCACCAGGTTTTTATCCGCAATCAAACCAAACTCAACCGAACCATTGTACGACAAAATACTGATACCCATACCAATGGTGCCGTTTTGAGGCACCCAAAACATCAGTTTGGTGATTTCACAGCCGGCAATGTATAACGGCACTTGCGGACCGGGTACGTTTGTCAGAACTGCCGTGGCTTTTTTTGAGAACTGGTGCAGCAGTAAATTCTGAATGGCGGTGGGTGCCAGGCCCACCAGACTTAATAAACTTAAGGTCACCAATGCTTGTTTGGATTTTTTCAAGGCGTTCATTTCCTTATGCACATAAGCCAGCCGGGCTAATGGGTTGGCTTCAAACACCGGCAAGTTTAAAAACACCAAGCCAAAATGGTTACCCAGTTCTTTGGCGTGTTTAAGCGGCCGTAAATTCACTGGTACCGTGGCGCGAATCACTTTTTCATCGGGGTTATCGCCTTTGTCCAGCATATAAGCACGCAAGGCCCCGGCCAGATTCGCAATCAACACATCATTCACCGTGGTACCGGTGGCTTTGGCCACAGCTTTGACTTCATCCAATGGTAAAGATTGTGACCAGGCCACCCGTTTTCGGGTACAGAGTTCGGATTTGAACACACTTTCAGGATCATTACTTAACGCCAATGCAGACACCAGTTCTTCCATCAGATTAATGGATTCGCCCACGCCTTTTTCCAACAAGCCCGGATTGTGCAATACTTCTTTGCCCAAACCGGCAATTTCATTGAGTAATTTAAGTGACTGATTGAATTGTTTTTTCGCCGGGTTAATCACCTGGTGTAATAAATCCAGTTTTTCATGCTGTTCTTGCTTGGATTCTTCGGCGTCCAGTTGCAGACTTTTTTCACGGCCGGTGCTGGTCATGGATAACAGCACCTGAATTAAGGCAATGCCATCGGCATAGCTGTGGTGAATCCGAACCACCACCACCGGGCCTTTCATATAATTTTCAACAATGTGAAAAGACCACAACGGTTTGTTCTTATCCAGGGGTGATGAGGCTAAGTTACTGACGTAATCCTGTAATTCGCGGTAATCCGCTTTGCCCGGCAATGCCACCCGCCTGACATGTGCCGCCATATCAAAGTATTTGTCTTCCTGCCAAAAACAACCGGTCTTATTTTGATTGGCACACTGGCGAAAACGGCGAAATGTGAGGAATTTTTTAATCAGGACATGTTTAAAAACATCAATGTCAGGTAACTGATCCAAAAACATCAAACCGGTAATCATCATCAGATTATGTGGCGTTTCCATGCGTAACCAGGCGGTATCGACTTTTCGCATGGGATCTTTCTTACCGTCTAAATACTGCAGCATGAATTTATATTCTGATGAAAATGCCAATCATTATAATGAAAGGCGACGCAAAAAAATAGCGTGGCTCATCCGACGATGTGACGAACGAGCAATTGTAAACGTTCACGGTTACGAAATTCATTAACCTGCATCTGAAAACACAGATGGACTTTGCCATCGACTTCCGGAAACTGCTGCGGAATAAAATTAAAGGCAATGGCTTCAATCTGTTTAGTTAAATCCATGGTTTGCAAACGAAGTCGGGTGTGGATTTCTGCCACCGCTTTTTTCTCTTTTATTATAAAATAATCATCAAATAACGGGGCATCAAAACCGGCACCCCAGGGTCCGGCTGCGGCCAGTTGTTGTGCCATATAAAGCGATAAGTCTTCCACCGCAACCGCACCGTCACTGAGAACCTGCTGACCATCGGGCAAATCATCCATCCAGGTATCCACCACCCGGCATAGCTGTTTTTTAAATTCGCCCATGTGGTCTTTTTTCAGGGTTAAACCGGCCGCCATGGCGTGGCCACCAAATTTTTTAATCAGATCAGGACAATCACGGTCCACGGCCACCAACGCATCCCGGATATGAAAGCCCTCAATGCTCCGAGCAGAGCCTTTGACCCACTCAGAATCTTCGCCTTCATCGGCAAAAGCCACCACCGGCCGTTGGGTGTACTCTTTGACTTTGGAAGCCAATAAGCCCACCACACCCTGGTGCCAGCGCCGATGATACAGACATATGGCAGAACTGAGCTTATCGGCTTTTTGCAGCGATTTAATCACCGAGTCAGCCATGCTTTGCATGTTGGACTGGATAACTTTGCGCTCTTTATTGATGTTGTTCAGTTGTTCAGCCAATTGGCGGGCATTGTTGATGTCATCGGTTAACAGTAATTCTATGCCCACGCCCATGTCTTGCAGGCGACCGGCGGCATTGAGCCGCGGTGCTAGCATAAACGCCAGCATTTGTGCATCCGCCCGCCTGTAATCACAACCGGCCACCTCACACAAAGCCAACAAGCCGGGTTTAACCGCCCCGCCACGCAAACGTTTTAAACCGGCTTCAACCAATATCCGGTTGTTGTAATCCAGCGTCACCACATCAGCCACGGTGCCCAAAGCCACCAGATCCAGATAATGACTGAGTTGCACCGTGTGTGCGGATAAATGGGCAGGGTTTTGACTTTTTTTAAGCTGCTTGATGACCCGGGTTAATAAATAAAAAGCCACCCCCACTCCGGCCAGCGATGAACTGCCAAAGCGGCTGTTTCTAAGATTAGGGTTCACAATGGCGTTCGCATCCGGCAAGCGATCTGGCGGTAAATGATGATCGGTAATCACCACCTGCATGCCCAGGTCAATCGCTTTTTTCACACCTTGTGTGGAGCTGATACCGTTATCCACGGTAATAATCAACTCACAGCCCTGTTCAGCCAGTTCTGCCACCAGCGGCTCAGTTAATCCATAGCCGTAATCAAAGCGATTGGGCACAATATAATCAACTTCAGCGGCACCGATTTGGCGTAAAACCCGCACCATTAATGCGGTGGCGGTGGCACCATCGGCGTCAAAATCACCCACAATAAAGATTTTTCTTTGGTCAGCGGCCGCTGTAATGATTAATTTGGCCGCTTCATCGATACCCGGTAAGTCGTCGGCGTGACGCAGCTTTTTAAGACTGTAATCAACATCATCGGCATGCCGTACACCACGGGCTTGATAAATGCGCTGAATCAGAGGCGGCAAGTGTTCGCCGCCCGCCAATGGTTCGTGGTTAACATCTCGCCTAATGATACGAACCATAAAATGACCGGTTAATCAGGTGTATTGGATGTCTTCGATGAAATAGGTTTTTTCACCACCCGGCGCTTGCACATGCACTTCATCATCAATACTTTTACCCACCAAAGCACGGGCAATCGGCGAACTGATGGAGATTTTACCCTCATCAATATTGGCTTCGGCATCACCGACAATTTGGTAGGTGACATTTTGACCACTGGCTTCTTCCTCCAGCACCACCGTGGCACCAAACACCACTTTGTCACCCACATTCAGGTTACTGACATCGATAATCTCGGCATTCCCCAAAATACCTTCGAGCTCGGCAATCCGGCCTTCGTTAAAAGACTGTTGCTCGCGGGCTGCATGGTATTCGGCATTTTCTTTTAAATCACCGTGTTCGCGGGCCTCGGCCACCGCTTCGATGATTTTCGGTCGTTCAACATTTTTCAGACGCTTCAGTTCAGCCTTGAGCTGTTCTGCGCCTTTTTTGGTAATGGGTTTTCTCATCTTATCTCCTTATGTTTCATGTAATTCACTGAGGGCATAAATTTCAGGGTTTTTGACATATTCAAAAGCGGCAATGGTGGCCGCGGCACCGGCTAACGTGGTGCTGTAATGAACCCCTTGTTTTAAGGCCTCAGTTCGGATAGATGCCGAATCAGCAATGGCCTGAGCGCCTTCAGTGGTATTAATAATAAAATCTATTTCACGGCTTTTAATGCGATCGACAATGTGCGGGCGACCTTCAATCACCTTATTCACACTTTCACAAAATACACCGGCTTGTCTTAATAACTGACAGGTACCATGTGTGGCCACCAGTTCGAAATTCAACGCACTGAGTTGTTTGGCCAGTGGTACCAGCTTGTCTTTATCGGCATCTCGTACACTGACAAATGCCTTACCCGCCTGAGGTATCTTAACATGGGCGCCCAATCGTGCGGCGGCAACCGCGGCACCGAACGTCTTACCGGTACCCATGACTTCACCGGTGGACCGCATTTCAGGTCCTAAAATCGGATCAACGCCGGGAAATTTCGTGAACGGAAACACCGGCTCTTTAATGGAATAATGGTTTAAGTCCAAACGTGCCCGGACATTTTGTTGTTTTAGACTGATACCCGCCATACACAGAGCACCGATTTGGGCCAACGGTAATCCGGTGGCTTTTGATACAAACGGTACCGTGCGTGAGGCACGTGGATTGACCTCAATGATATAAATATCATCTCCTTGAATGGCAAATTGGGTGTTCATTAAACCCACCACATTCAGTTCTTTGGCCATTAAGGTACATTGCCGTATCAGCTCTTGTTGCACCTCCTGACTTAAACTGAACGGCGGAATACAGCAAGCGGAGTCACCCGAATGCACGCCGGCCTGTTCTATGTGCTGCATGATACCGCCCACCAATACCTCTTCACCATCACTGACAATATCCACATCCACTTCAATGGCAAGATCCATAAACCTGTCCAGTCGAACAGGCGAAACATTCTACACCAACACCGCTTCCTGCATATATCGACTGAGTTCCGTCACCGAATGCACCACTTCCATGGCGCGCCCACCGAGTACAAAGGAGGGTCTGACCACCAATGGAAAACCGATGGCATCAGCCCGCTCCAGGGCTTCGTTAATGGAGCTGACCGTATCGTTTGGGGGCTGTTTTAAGTTTAACTTATCAAGCATGGCTTTAAACTGCTCACGGTCTTCGGCTTTGGCAATACATTCAGGCGATGAACCAATAATCGGCACCCCGGCAGCAGCCAAATCTTCGGCCAGATTCAATGGCGTTTGGCCACCGTATTGCACAATCACGCCTTCAGGTTGTTCCACATCAACAATGGCCAGTACATCTTCCAAAGTCAATGATTCAAAATACAAGCGATCCGAGGTGTCGTAATCAGTGGAAACGGTTTCCGGGTTACAGTTCACCATAATGGTTTCAAAACCCGCTTGTTTTAAGGCAATGGAGGCATGCACACAGCAATAATCAAACTCAATACCCTGACCGATGCGGTTAGGTCCACCGCCGAGAATCATGATTTTCCGGCGATCCGTGGGCCTGGCTTCACATGCTTGCTCATAGCTGCCATAAAAATATGCAGTGGGTGCGGCAAATTCAGCGGCACAGGAGTCTACCCGTTTGTACACCGGCTTTACCTGTCGGGCCAAACGGCTTTCGCGCACTGCCTTCTCTGTACAGCCAAGCAGCTGACTGAGTCGCTCGTCGGAAAAACCCAGTTGTTTAATCGCTAACCAGTCAGCGGCTTCCAGCGCCTCAACCTGAGTTTCACTGAGTGCTTGTTCAACCTTCACCAGATGTTCAATCGCCTGTAAAAACCAGGGGTCAATTTTAGATAAACGGTGAATTTCAGCCAAATCATAACCATGACGAAAACCATCGGCCACATAAAACAGCCGTTTAGATGAACCTTCTCTGATTTCCTTATTTAAGTCAAATCCTTGTTCTATTTGTTCAACGCTCACCTGCGGCTGCAAACCACAATAGCCCATTTCCATTCCGCGTAACGCTTTTTGTAGCGATTCACTGAAGGTTCGGCCGATGGCCATCACCTCACCCACGGATTTCATCTGGGTGCTTAAGCGATCGACACTGCCGGCAAATTTTTCAAAAGCAAAGCGCGGAATCTTGGTGACCACATAATCAATGGTCGGCTCAAAAGAAGCCGGTATGGCGTCACCGGTAATTTCATTATTAAGTTCATCCAACGTGTATCCGACGGCCAATTTGGCCGCCACTTTGGCAATCGGGAAACCGGTGGCTTTGGAAGCCAGCGCCGATGACCGTGACACCCGTGGATTCATTTCAATCACTATCATCCGACCATTGTCCGGGTTAATCGCAAATTGGACATTCGAACCGCCGGTTTCCACGCCGATTTTGCGCAACACGGCCAGCGAAGCATCACGCATTACCTGATATTCTTTATCCGTCAGCGTTTGTGCCGGTGCCACTGTAATCGAATCACCGGTGTGAACACCCATCGGGTCGATATTTTCAATCGCACAAATAATAATGCAATTATCGGCTTTATCTCTGACCACCTCCATTTCAAACTCTTTCCAGCCCAGCAAAGATTCTTCCAGTAGCACTTCGGTGGTGGGCGATAAACGCAACCCTTCACGGGTGATGTTTTCAAATTCTTCCAGATTATAGGCAATCCCACCACCGGTGCCGCCGAGGGTGAAAGACGGTCTGATTATCACCGGATATCCGATGGTTTTTTGCACTTCTCTGGCTTCTTCCATATCATGCACAATGGCTGAATGGGCCACATCCAATCCGATATCTTCCATGGCCACCCGAAATTGCTCACGGTCCTCGGCCATGTCAATGGCTTCACGGGAAGCACCAATCATTTCGACACCAAATTTTTCCAACACACCCTGACTGACCAGATCCAGAGAACAATTCAAGGCCGTCTGCCCGCCCATGGTGGGTAAAATGGCATCCGGTCTTTCACGTTCAATAATCTTCGCCACAGTTTGCCAGGTGATGGGCTGAATATAAATCTGATCAGCGGTTTCAGGATCGGTCATGATGGTGGCCGGATTGGAATTCACCAAAATCACATGAAAACCTTCGTCTTTGAGCGCTTTACAGGCCTGCGTACCCGAATAATCAAATTCACAGGCCTGGCCAATGACGATGGGACCGGCACCCAGAACTAAAATTCGTTGAATATCTGTGCGCTTAGGCATGGGCTTTCTCCTGTTGCTTACGTTGGCGCATGGCGTCTATGAAACCATTAAAGACAGATACGGCATCATGAGGGCCTGGACTGGCCTCGGGGTGCCCCTGAAATGCATAGGCCGGTTTTTGACGGTGTTTAAACCCTTGTATGGTTTGGTCAAACAAGGAACGGTGGGTGACTTCTAACTCACCGGGCAGGTTTTCTTCGGCCACACAAAAACTGTGATTCTGACTGGTAATCATAACCCGCCGTCCGGCTTCGTCCATCACCGGGTGATTGGCACCATGGTGCCCGTATTTCATTTTTTCAGTGCGCCCGCCCAGCGCCAGAGCCATGATTTGGTGGCCAAGACAAATGCCAAAAAACGGCATATCGGCCTGCAAAAATTCCCGACAGGCCTCGATGGCATAATCACAAGCCGCCGGATCACCGGGACCGTTCGACATAAACACACCGTCAGGTTGCATCGCCATCACCTCTGCAGCCGGGGTTTGTGCCGGCACCAGCGTTACCCGACAGCCCAAATCATGCAATATACGCATGATTTGTTGCTTAATGCCAAAATCGTAACAAACCACATGATACAGTGTCGATACAGATTCATTATAGGCTTGTTGGTTAAGGTCATAGCGTCCTTCTGCCCATGCTTGTTGTTCGCTTTGGGTCACTTCTTTAGCCAGATCCAAACCCGCTAAGCCGGCAAAGCCCCGGGCTTTACTGATGGCGGCTTGTTGATCCGGCACCTGCCCGGCTTCCGCGGTCATAAGACAAGCCTTCATGGCGCCATGTTCACGTAAATGATTGGTCAGCGCCCGGGTGTCAATACCGGAGATGGCGACCACGCCCTGTTGTTTTAAATATTGGCTTAATTTTTGTTCGCTGCGCCAACTACTCGGCTGATCATGATATTCACGCACAATCAATCCGGCAGCCTGAACCTGTGGTGATTCGTTATCGACATCATTCACGCCGGTATTACCGATATGGGGATACGTCAAGGTCACCAATTGACCGGCATAAGATGGATCGGACAGTATTTCCTGATACCCGGTCATGGCGGTGTTAAACACCACCTCACCCACTTGGTGGCCGTTGGCGGCAAAAGAATAACCATGAAAAACACGGCCATCGGCCAACGCTAAAATAGCCGGTGGTAAGTTCTCAGGGAATAATAACTGTTTTAATTTAGGCATGGGCTCAACTCTGTTAGGCGTAAAAAAAGCCGGTTTATGACCGACCGTTTACTGTCATCGAATTGAAAGCGGATTTTAGCTTAAAACGACGACAAACACCACACAGGAACCGACATTTTCGCCATTGTTTGGCTATAATGTGGCGATGCAAATTCATATTGCCGTTTATCACCCTCGCCGCGCCGGAATTTTGAGCGCTGCCATTGATTTAGGTGCAGATAAAATTATTTTACTCCACCGCAAGGAAGACACCATTGAAGGATTAAAAGCGGTTTTATTCAGTCGGGGATTTCAGTGTCAATCTGTAATCGTTAATTTTGACACCGAGCAACTCAGACAACAATTTGCTCAATTACTGGAACAACACCAGTCGGATGACTTGTTTTTTAATGCATCCAGCGGTTACAAAAAAATTGTGTTAATCGGCTTCGAACAATTCAATGCCTATGGTTATCCCATATTTTTGGTGGATAAATTTACCGATGAACTTTACTGGTTACAAAACAGGGCGGATCAGCCCACCGCCGACCACCACCTGAGCCATAAAATTAAAATCAACGAATACCTGAAATCTTTTAATACCCATATTTTGAATGAAGGTAGCAAAACCCCGGAACCGCTGGCTTCCCGAGAGCTCACTGCCTGGCTGATTGACCACATAGAAAGCCATGATAAGGTCATTGGTCAGCTAAATTATATGGCCATGATGGCCGGTAAGGATAACCGTTTTGCTTTGGATCATCACCAGGTTAAAGACACCAAGCTGTTGTCAGTTCTTGACCATTTTGAAGCCGCCGGTATGTTGACTTTACGCGGTCGTAAATTAAAATTCAGCGATGCGGACAGTCGCTTTTATTGCAATGGCGGCTGGCTTGAAAACCATGTGTTTGCTTTAATCTACGGCATGCGCAAAAACCGTCTTCACATCACGGATGTGGCTAAAGGTTTACGGGTGGTCAGACACCAGGGGGTGGTAAAAAATGAAATTGATGTGGCTGCCATGAGTCATAACCGCTTACACGTGATTGAATGTAAAACCCGAAAATTTTCAAAAAGCAGCGATGACAATGCCGCTGCCAACAGTGCCATTTACCGTTTAGACACATTAAAAACATTTGCCGGCGGTATCTCCGGCAAAGCGATGCTGGTCAGTTATCAGCCCTTAAACAGATACAGTTTGTCACGGGCTGAGGATTTAGGTATTTATTGCTGCTCTTTCACCCAACTCAAACAATTAAACCACCATTTATATCGATTTTTTGACACCGAATCATGAAAAATTTCAGAAGTGATAACGAAGCACCGGTCCATCCCGACATCATGCAGTCCATGCTTGATGTTAACCACGGATACAGCGAATCCTATGGTTATGATGAACTCAGTGAAACACTCACCGCACGTTTTCAACAGCTGTTTGGCTGCTGGTGTGCGGTGTTGCCCTTAACCACCGGTACCGCGGCCAATGGCATTGCTGCCGCCTTAACCACCCCGCCCTACGGTGCGCTTTATTGTCATCCCAACAGTCACATCAATGTGGATGAATGTGGTGCACCTGAATTTTTTAGCGGCGGTGCCAAACTAATCAGCGTGCCCGGTGATCACGGTAAAATTGATATAGACGCTTTGTATCAACAATTGAACAACAGCGGCCACCATGGTGAGCATGAATCGCTGCCTGCTGCCATCAGCCTTACCCAATGCACCGAATCAGGCACGGTGTATTCTCTGGATGAACTTAAAGCGATAAAGAATATTGCCAAAAAACACAAACTGGCCGTGCATATGGACGGTGCCCGTTTTGCCAATGCACTGGTTACCTTAGGGGTTGAGCCGGGACAAGCCAGTTGGCAAGCAGGAATCGATTTACTGTCTTTTGGGGCCACCAAAAACGGCGCAATGATGGCTGAAGCTTTGATACTTTTTAATCCGGCTTATAACAAACAGATTAAACGCCTGCGTAAACGGGCCGGCCACCTGATTAGCAAGATGCGCTTTATTCATGCCCAATGGATGGCTTATCTGGACAATGATTTGTGGCTGAACCTGGCCCGACACGCTAATCAACAGGCCCAATTATTTGCCGAATCTGTTGCCGACAATAACCACATCCGTTTATTACACCCGGTCGAAGCCAATGAAGTGTTTTGTCAAATGCCGCTGAAGCTGATTGCTGATTTGGAACAACAAGGGTTTGAATTTCATCGTTGGCCCGGTTATGAAGATGTGATTCGTTTGGTGTTTTCCTTTGCCACCCAAGAACAGGACACCCAATCACTTATGGACGCTGTTCGTTGCTATTAAGCTGTGAAAAATCAATATCAAACAAAGATTCGAACTGTGTTTGTAACTGTTCAAATGAAATCGGATGGCTGAACAGAAAGCCCTGAAACTGATCACAGCCCATGGCCACCAATTTTTGTAACTGCTCATGAGTTTCCACGCCTTCTGCCACCGTGGTGATGTTGAGGTTTTGTCCCATGATAATCATGGTATTAATTAACTCTAAATCATCTTTATCCTCGTTCATATCACGAATAAAAGATTTGTCGATTTTCAAGGCATGCACCGGAAAGTTTTTCAGATATGACAACGATGAATAACCGGTGCCAAAATCATCAATCGCCACATTAATACCCCAGGCCGTTAATTGATTCAGGATAAACTGGCTGTTAGCCACATCTTGTATCAAGGTTTGTTCAGTTAATTCCAATTCCAAACGATCATAGGGAAACTTCTGCTCATCCAGAATATATTTTAAGCGGCTTAAAAACTCAGGATCTTCCAACAATTTGGCCGATATATTAAAACTTAAACTGATATTTTTATGTCGCTCCATTAATGACTTAAACTGTCGGCAGGATTGTTTAAACAACTGCCACGACACGGAAACAATTAAACCGGTGTCCTCTAATAATTCAATAAAGGTCTTGGGTTTCAGGTAGTCGCCGTCTTGTTGTTGCCAACGCATGAGGGCTTCGGTACCCACCATATGGCCTTGGGCATCATAACGCGGTTGATAAAACATCTCGAAACGGCCTTGTTCCTGGGCTTCATGCAGTTGGTTAACCAATTTAAGACGTGCCTGGGCTTTGTACTCAATCACCGAATCATAAATCGCATAGGTGTTGCGGCCTTTGTCTTTGGCGCGATATAAAGCGGCATCCGCATTCGACAGCAGTTCATTGACCGTGGTACCGTCGCGCGGGTACATGGCCACACCAACGCTGCCGGTTAAACGAATTTGATGACCTTCTATTTCAATCGGGTATTTAAGCTGACTTAAAAACCGCCCCACCAGGGAAATAATATTCTCTTCTTCCATTTTGCCTGGCAGCAAGACAATAAATTCATCCCCGCCCATGCGCGCAATGATGTCTTTTTTTCTGAATATCTGGGTGAATAATTCCGGTAATTTCATCAGCAGGCGATCACCCATGGCATGACCTAAAGTGTCGTTAACATCCTTAAAATGGTCCAAATCGATAAACAATAAACTAAAAGGCGTGGCCGATTTTCTCGGATTGGACAGGTAATCTTCAATATACTGGGTAATGTAATGCCGATTGGGTAAATGGGTTAAGGCATCATGGTTGGCCAAATAACTGAGTTTTTCCTGAACCTTTTGGCGTCGTTTAACTTCCAAACCCAGTTGCAAAGAATGCTCTTTGGCCTTCAAACGGGACAACAAGGTCACCAGCAACATGATAACAATGATAAAACCACCGGCAAAAACCACAAATGATAACGGCGATAAAATTGTGTTCATGACCGTTTCGGTGGGATAGACTTTAAATACCCAACCATCGGTGTCGGCATCCAGATTTAATTCAAAAAATTCTAAGTAACTGTCTTGGGTTAATTCGGGACCGTTGCTGTAAACCACCGCTGAACCGGCATAGGCTTTGGTGTAAAATCCGGTGTTTGAAGGATCGTTTATGATGCGATCAATAAATTCATCAATATAAATTTCAATCGCAAAAAAACCATCAAAACGCTCATCCAGAACAATCGGCATTAAAATAAAAATAATGTTATAACCGTCATCAGTGGTCATCACCTGGCTGTATTCCGGCAGATTGTTTTGCCGTGCCAGTGACAATTTACTGATCATATCTTCTTGTTGCAGAATCGTTTGAATTTCGATGTGGTGCAAAGGTTTGAGGGATTCACTCCAGCGCACGGTTAAACTGTCATCTATCCACCAGATTTCATTGACACCGGCGGTTCTGTTAATAAAATTTCGGGCATCGGAACGCCAGTTTCGCTCCGCTGTTCCATTATCCACCAACCAGCGGTTGACCATAGACGCCAAATCACTGACCAATTCCTGGGCACTGAAGATAATTTGAGAACGGGTGCGGTCACTTTGGCCTTTAAGAATTTGATTCAGCGTGTTGAATTGAGATTCTCTGATTTGATAAGACACCAGAGACACGGCCAATAATAGAATAACGGCAAAAGTCCATGCAGCTAAATAAGATTTATCAAATGACCTTTTAATGTTATATGCCCCTATAAATTAAACTCGTGGTGCATTTAGGACGAATAAAAACAAATACTGTCATATCGACCGAGCGGAGCGAGTGGAGATATCTCCCAATGGTAGCAATTTGTCGCAAAATTGAGGAGATTCCTCCATGCGCTACGCTTAGTCGGAATGACATACCGTTTTTTTGGAGGCAAAACCATCTTAATTTTCCAAAAATCATTCCAAATGCACCACGGGTAAATTAAACTTCTTTTTATGATGCAGAATAGCATGAGAGTCCTTTGAAACTCAATTGTATCAACTGACAAAAGTCTCTATAAATCTATATAACCGCTAAATCACCCTTTTCTTGCAACCAGGATTTGCGGTCGGCAGCACGTTTTTTGGCCAACAACATATCCATAATTTCATGGGTCTTATCACCGGCCTGAACATTGAGCTGCACCAGGCGGCGGGTGTCGGGGGATATGGTACTTTCACGTAATTGTAAAGGATTCATTTCTCCCAATCCTTTAAAACGGGTGACACTGACCTTTTTCTTGTTATTATTTTTCTCTAAAGTATCAAGAATATGTTGCTTTTCGCTGTCATCCACGGCGTAATGTTTTTCTTTGCCCACATCAATCCGATACAAAGGCGGCATCGCCACGAACACATGCCCGGCCCGTACCAGCGGCTCAAAATGACGTAAAAATAAGGCACATAATAAAGTGGCAATATGCAAACCATCCGAGTCGGCATCCGCCAATATAATGATTTTTCCATACCGCAAACCATCTAACTCAGTGGTGCCCGGATCAACCCCAATGGCCACTGCCAGATCATGCACCTCCTGGGATGCCATCACCTGATTGGGATCCACTTCCCAGGAATTTAAAATTTTACCTCGCAACGGCATTATCGCCTGAAATTCCCGGTCACGGGCCTGTTTAGCAGAGCCACCGGCGGAATCCCCTTCCACCAGAAACAATTCACTGACATTGGGATCATCACTTGAACAATCCGCCAATTTACCGGGTAAAGCCGGTCCCTGGGTGATTTTTTTACGCACCACTTTTTTGGCTTTGCGCAAACGGTTTTGGGCCGCCTGAATAACCAGCGTGGCAATTGCTTCGGCTTCTTCCACATGCTGGTTTAACCACAATGTTAACGCATCTTTAATGGTTCCGGTCACATAAGGGGCGATGGCTCTGGATGACAAACGTTCTTTGGTTTGACCGGAAAACTGCGGTTCCTTCATTTTGCAGCTCAAGACATAACTAACCCGGTCCCAGACATCATCCGGTGCCAGTTTGACACCACGCGGCAATAACTGATGGCTGTCGGCAAAATCACGCAGCGCTTCGGTTAAGCCGGTACGCAAACCGTTTACATGGGTGCCACCGAGTGGCGTTGGAATCAGGTTAACATAACTTTCGGTGATTAATTCACCTTCTGGTACCCAGGCCAATATCCAGTCAACAGTAAACTCCTCATCCTGATGGGCACCGTCAAAGCCTTTAACAGGTATGGTTTCAGTGGCTTGGGTGGCATGATTAAAGTAATCACTTAAACCATTTTCATAGCACCAAATGTCCTCAGTGTCTTTGATATCATCTTGAAACACCACCGTCAGTCCCGGCGATAACACGGCTTTGGCTTTCAGTAACCGGCGTAAGCGCCTGGCATCAATTTTCAAGGTATCAAAATACTGTTCTGCCGGGGAAAATTGAATGCGGGTACCGGTATTGCGCCGGCCCACTTCAGCCACCACTTTTAAATCGCTGACTTTTTCGCCGTGTTCAAAGGCGATATGGTGCTCTTGTCCCTCACGTTTAATCCACACATCAAGACGCGAGGACAAAGCATTAACCACCGACACACCTACGCCATGTAAGCCACCTGAAAAGGTGTAATTTTTATTGGAAAATTTACCACCGGCATGGAGTTTAGCCAAAATTAATTCAACCCCACTGACCCCATGTTCCTTATGCACATCAATCGGCATACCCCGGCCGTCGTCGGTGACTTCAATGAGACCGTCTTTAAATAATCGTACGGTTATTTTTTTGGCATATCCGGCCAGGGCTTCGTCCACTGAATTATCCACCACTTCCTGAATCAAGTGATTGGGGCGGTCGGTGTCGGTATACATGCCCGGACGCCGTTTAACCGGTTCTAAGCCGGACAGGACTTCAATGTCTTCAGATTGGTAAGAATTGCTCATAATGTTTTTTATTATATTTCTTTGTAAATTGATTCCTGAGATTGCATTGAATCCATACCGTCCTGATGGCCATTTTTAGGCGGATACAAGGCATCATAAGTCACATAGTTGGCTGAAAACACCACCCCCATCATTACCCCCATAAACAGCAGTATCAAGACATTGGCAATGCCCATACCAAAAGCACCGGCCAATAAACCCACCACCAAACTCAAGATAAACGCTGCGGCAATGGATAACATCATTAACCATAAGGTTAAACTGAGAATGGCTTGCCAGGCGAAAAACACGGTTTTCACGCTGCGGATCATGGCTTGAATCGGCGAATCCTCATTAAATACCACCAAAGCCGGTGAAAAAGCCATTAATAATGCCAGCGGCAAACCGGTTAAAACACTTACCAGCAAACGAGTCAACGCTTCAGAAAATGTAATTTCAGCGGCTGTTTCCGGGGTTAACACCGGTAGTTGCATGGTTTCTAACAGCATTAACTGCACGGCATGCATGGTATAGTTTAGCGCCACCGCCAACACCCCGAGTATTAACAGGGCATTTAAACGGCTCAATAACAGGCTTCGACAATGTGACCACAATTGGCCGGGTACCTGTGCCTGTTGGGGATTGGTTTGCACCTGGCGACACAACAGATAATACCAGGCAGTCATCACCGGCATCACCAACATTAAAACCATTAAAGCCACCTGCACCGACAACATGGACAATAACATCACGGCCAAACCCAAAATCAGTAAAGTGGCATACCAATGTTTTTGCATCTGCTGGAACAGTTTAATGCCTTGATTAAGCCATTGTTTACCTGTAGACCAGCTGATAGGTTGTTTGGGTTTGGGTTGTTGGTATGAAGTCATGGACATTATTCGGTGGTGGCGGTGGGTTGGCCGTTGATGGCGGCATTCAGGGTATACCAGCACAACAAAGCAGATTTAATCCGTGCCGGAAATTTTTTTACGGAAACAAGACAAGCCACCGGACCCAATACCTCTTCCGCCTCAGCCAGGCCTTCATCACTCATCATTTGTTTAAAGGCGGCAAATAAATGTAGGGCTTCAAAAATACTTTGACCGGTCACCAATTCTGTCATCATAGAGGCTGACGCCATTGAAATGGCACAACTGTCACCGGCAAAATGGGCGGCTTTAATGACATCTTCTTCAATGGTTAAATAAACATGCACCTGATCGCCACAAATGGCGTTTAAACCTTCGGCATGGTGGGTCCAGTGCGTCGGCTCTCCATAGTTCTGCGGGTTTTTGTTATGGGCCAGGACTTGTTGTTTATAGAGTCTGTTCAGATCGCTCATTTAAGTTTATGCAAACATCGCTTTGGCATGGTTGAGCGATTCTACCAGAATATCCACCTCTTGTTCAGTATTATAAAAAGCCAATGAGGCCCGACAACTGCCCGGCACATCAAAAAATTGGAAAATCGGCATGGTGCAATGGTGTCCGGTACGAATGGCAACACCGTAATGATCAATAATGGTACCGATGTCATGGGGATGCACACCGTCAATTAAAAACGAAAATACCGGTGATTTGTGTTTGGCTTCACCTAAAATACGTAAGCCCTGAACCGAGCGCAAAGCATGTTCGGTGTAGTTTTTCAACGCATCTTCTCTGGCGGCAATGGCATCCATACCGACATCCAGCATAAATTCAGCCGCCGCACCCAAACCGATACCCCCGGCAATATTTGGCGTGCCCGCTTCAAATTTGGCCGGCACCTTGTTATAAACGGTTTCTTCGAAAGTGACCCTACTAATCATTTCACCACCACCGTGATAAGGCGGCATGGCTTCTAAATGGGTGGCTTTACCATAGAGAACACCAGAGCCGGTCGGCCCGTACATTTTATGACCGGACACGGTATAAAAATCGCAATCCAGATCCTGGACATCCACCTTTAAGTGCGGGGTCGCCTGCGCACCATCAATCATCACCGGAATATCCCTGGCATGCGCTTGTGCAATCAAATCCTTAACCGGGTTAATGGTACCCAGGGCGTTTGAGACATGAATAACAGACATAAATTTTGTCCGTTCATTCATCAGTGTATCTAATTGATCTAAAACCAGTTCACCCTGTGCATTCATGGGAATAACTTTGAGTTTGGCGCCGGTTTGCTGGCACAAAATCTGCCAGGGTACGATATTGGAATGATGTTCCAAATGTGAAATCAAAATTTCATCACCGGGTTGTAATCGTTCTTTGACAAAGGTTTGGGCAACTAAGTTGACCCCTTCGGTACAACCACGCACAAAAATCAAATTATCCGCAGAAGGCGCATTGATTAACCGTGCTAAAGAGCCCCGCGCTTGTTCATACAGATCAGTGGCCCGGCCACTGAGACAGTGAACCCCACGGTGGATATTGGCATTATGGTGACAATAATAATCATTGACCGCATCAATTACTACCTGAGGTCGCATGGCGGTGGCGGCATTGTCCAAATACACCAAATCTTTACCATTCACCTGCTGATGCAAACAGGGGAAGGCTTCTCTCAGCATACCAATGCCTCTTGTTCAAAGGAAACCATCATCATCTGCCGTGCGGTGTCAGCCGGAATACCTCTGGACTGCAAATAAAACAAGGCTTCTTCATCCAGTGTACCAATGGTCGATCCGTGGGCTGCAACCACTTCATCGGCATACACTTCCAATTCAGGCTTACTGGCAATTTTGGCATCTTCAGAGAGCAAGATGTTCTTTAAATCCTGTTCAATTTCACTGCCGTCAGCATCTTTGGCCACGTATGCCTTGGCATTATTGAATATTTGGGCAGAATCGTCCGCCAGACTGCGGTGTATAACTTCAGAACGGTTGTTTTGATACAAGTGATTGGCAACCACTATATCGCTGATGTGACTTTGCTTGCCGGCTTTATTGATGGAACCGGCACGGTACTCGGCATGTTCACCTTTAAAATCAATCCAATGTACGTGGTGTTGTAAATCACCGCCTTCATGGCGGTTTTGGCTGGTCACCTGCGTGGCGTTATGCAAACTAAAGTGATGTAAGGCCACATGTTGTTGATCAGCCCCCAGCACCACATGTTGATGGCGTTTTAAATGCGCACCATCAGCCAGCTGATAAAAATTATTAACATTGATGCGACCGGCAACCACCTGTTCATCCACCGTAATCTCAGCACCTGCCTCTAAATTAATGATATTGCGAACATACGTCCATTGATTCGGCTCATCGACTGCGTAACGCAATACAATGCTGGCATTATCCGGCGCATTGGACTGAACGGTTAACGCCACACCATGGCTAAACAAGGCTTCATTGCTGGCCTGTACAACCAACTCCGGGGTTGCGTTTAAGGCTGACCATTGGGGCTGCTCAGCGGCCTGTATCGGTTTAATTTGCAACCATTCAGGTACATGCGCTATTTCTTCAACACCTTGCGCAGTGAGGGTAATCACCACCGATGTTTTTTGCGGCTCAGGCACCGCAATCCATTCATCACCTAAGCGGTCTTTTTTAAGCCGACCGGCATCACTGTAACGCCAATATTCTGACTTTCGGTTCGGTGCCTGCCAGTTTTCTAAAAGCGCGGCAACGGTTTGTTGTTTTTGCAACAACCCGTCAGGCCAATCGGTTTTTTTTGACTGCGCATTAACCGCAGCCAACCAGTCAAACGTCAAGCCAGCCATAACCCTGCTCCTCTAACTCTAAGGCCAGTTTTTTGGTGCCTGATTTAACAATTTCACCATCCGCCAGCACATGCACATAATCAGGCTCAATATAATCCAACAAGCGCTGATAGTGGGTAATGATTATAAATGAACGGTCTTTCGAACGCAGTTGGTTAACACCGTCAGCGACAATTTTTAAGGCATCGATATCCAATCCGGAATCAGTTTCATCTAATATCGCCAGGGTGGGTTCTAACACCGCCATCTGAAACACTTCATTGCGTTTTTTCTCACCGCCGGAAAATCCAACATTGACAGGACGCTTGAGTAAATCGTCTTTCATATGCAATTGCTTAATTTTCCCTTTGACCATGCGTAAAAATCCGGCCGAATCTATACCCTCTTCACCCCGGTATTTGCGTTGTGCGTTATAAGCGGTGCGCAAAAAATACATGTTATTAACGCCGGGAATTTCCACCGGGTATTGAAAAGCCAGAAACACCCCTTCACCGGCCCGCTCTTCAGGTTCCAGTTCCAGTAAATTTTTGCCCTTGAAATTAACCGAGCCTTCAGTGGCTTGCACATGCGGCATCCCCGCCAACAAATTGCCCAGGGTACTTTTACCCGAGCCGTTCGGGCCCATAATGGCATGCACTTCACCGGGTTTTACGGTTAAGTTTAATTTTTTCAGAATCTCTTTATCGCCGGCTTTGGCGTGAATATTTTTAATCTCTAACATTAGCCTATGGCTCCTTCTAATGATACGTCTAACAGTGCTTTAGCCTCTACGGCAAACTCCATGGGTAGCTCCTTAAATACTTGCTTACAAAAACCATCGACAATCAAGGAAATGGCCTCTTCTTCCGGGATACCGCGTTGTAAACAGTAATTCATTTGGTCTTCGGAAATCTTTGACGTGGTGGCTTCATGTTCTAACTGGGCGGTCATATTGGCCGACTCGGTGTAGGGAAAGGTGTGGGCACCACATTCCTTGCCAATCAACAACGAATCACACTGGGTGAAATTTCTGGCATGATCGGCCCGCTTTGCCACCCGCACCAGACCGCGGTAACTGTTTTGGCTTTTGCCCACTGAAATGCCTTTGGAAATAATGGTGCTTTTGGTGTTTTTACCCAAATGAATCATCTTGGTGCCGGTGTCGGCTTGTTGGTGATTGTTGGTCAACGCCACCGAATAAAACTCACCACTGGAATTATCGCCGCGTAATATACAACTTGGGTATTTCCAGGTAATGGCTGAACCGGTTTCAACCTGAGTCCAGGAAATTTTTGAATTTTTACCCAGACAGTTGCCCCGTTTGGTCACAAAATTATAGATACCGCCTTTGCCGTCTTCGTCTCCGGGGTACCAGTTTTGTACGGTTGAATATTTGATATTGGCATCATCCTTGGCAATCAGTTCAACCACTGCCGCATGCAGCTGGTTCTCATCACGCATCGGTGCGGTACAACCTTCTAAATAACTGACATAAGAATTATCTTCCGCAATAATCAATGTGCGTTCAAACTGACCCGTGTGGTTGGCATTAATTCTGAAGTAGGTGGATAATTCCATCGGGCAGCGGGTGTCTTTTGGAATATACACAAAGGAGCCGTCACTGAAAACCGCGGCATTAAGGGCCGCAAAATAATTATCTCGCGGTGGTACCACTGTACCCAAATACTCGCGTACCAATTCAGGATGGTCCTGAACGGCTTCAGAGAACGAACAAAATATCACACCGGCTTCGGCCAGCTCTTTACGGAACGTGGTCCCCACGGATACAGAATCAAACACCGCATCCACCGCCACACCGGCCAGACGTTCACGCTCATGTAAAGGAACACCCAGCTTCTCATAAGTTTCGAGAATTTTCGGATCCACCTCGTCCAGCGATTTGGGGGCATTCTCGGCCTTGGTCTTGGGCGATGAATAATAACTGATGGCCTGAAAATCAATCTCCGGTACATTCAGTTTAGCCCAATCAGGGGTCGGCATTTTTAGCCACTCCCGAAAAGCGTTTAACCGGTATTCAAGC
>CAZLAW010000011.1:19913-28893 GCA_964557625.1 uncultured Marinicella sp. | reverse complement strand
AAGCGTCCTTCACCCACACGGTGGCGTGCTCATAACCCGGTTCAATTTTAATCGCGGTGTGGGTGCGTGAAGTGGTGGCACCGCCAATCATCAGGGGTAAGCTCATGCCGCGTTCCTGCATCATTTCAGCCACATAGCACATTTCATCCAATGACGGTGTGATCAGGCCCGAAAGGCCCACAATGTCGGCATTCTGTTCAATCGCGGTGTCGAGAATTTTCTGGGCCGGCACCATCACACCGAGATCAATGATTTCGTAGTTATTACAGCCCAGCACCACGCCGACAATATTTTTCCCGATGTCATGGACATCGCCTTTGACCGTGGCCAACACCACTTTGCCTTTGGTTTGCTGGCGGCCCTTTTTGGCTTCAATAAAAGGTGTCAGATAAGCCACGGCTTTTTTCATTACCCGCGCGGATTTCACCACTTGTGGCAGAAACATTTTGCCGGCACCAAATAAATCACCGACCACATTCATACCATCCATCAGCGGCCCCTCAATCACCTCCAGCGGTTCATCCAGCGCTTTCCTGGCTTGCTTCGCATCCTGTTCAATATAATCACTGATACCGTGTACCAGGGAATGACTGATGCGTTCATTAATCGGTAAATCACGCCAGGCATTTTTGTCACTGTCATCGGTTTGGCTTTTTTGCAATTCTTCCGCCAACACCATCAAATCTTCGGTGGCATCAGGGTCACGGTTAAACAACAGGTCTTCAATTTTATCCCGAATATGTGTCGGAATATCATCATAAACGGTCAGTTGCCCCGCATTAACAATGCCCATGTCCATGCCGGCCTTGATGGCATGGTATAAAAACACCGAATGAATCGCTTCACGCAGCGGATTATTGCCCCGGAACGAAAAAGAAATATTGGACACACCGCCGGAAACATGCACATGCGGCAGGTTTTGTTTAATCCAGCGGGTGGCCTCGATAAAGTCCACACCGTAATTGTTATGTTCATCGATACCGGTGCCAATGGCAAAGATATTGGGGTCAAAAATAATATCTTCCGGCGGGAAATTAATTTCTTGTGTCAGTAAATCATAACAACGCTGACAAATATCTATGCGCCGCTGCAGATTATCGGCTTGACCTTGTTCATCAAACGCCATGACAATCACCGCTGCGCCATATTTCATGGCCAGGCGGGCATGCTGTAAAAATTCTTCTTCACCTTCTTTGAGGCTGATGGAGTTGATAATACCTTTGCCCTGAATTAACTGTAAGCCGGTTTCCAGGACGCTCCATTTAGATGAATCGAGCATAATAGGCACTTTTGAAATGCTGGGCTCTGAAGCAATGAGTTTTAAAAAAGTCGCCATCACCTGTTCTGAATCCAGCAAACCCTCATCCATATTGATATCAATAATCTGGGCGCCGTTATCCACCTGTTGTTGTGCCACCTCCACTGCTTCGCTGAGTTTATCCTCTTTAATCAGACGCTTGAATTTAGCCGAACCGGTGACATTGGTACGCTCACCGACATTGATAAAATTAATGTCCGGTGTGATGGTCAGCGGTTCTAATCCCGATAAGCGACACAGTGGATTAAATTGGGGCAGGGGCCGGCCGTTATTTTTTAACGGTAACTCGGCCATGGCCGCAATATGCTCAGGTGTTGTGCCACAACAGCCGCCCATAATATTAATATGTCGGCGGTCAATCATGTCCTTTAAAATCGTGGCCATCTGCTCAGGACTCTGGTCATACTCACCCAGTTCATTGGGCAGACCGGCATTCGGGTGGACGCTGATATAACATTCGCAGATATCATTCAGTTCTTTGATATAGGGAATCAGGTCATCTGCACCCAGTGCACAGTTCAGGCCGATACTGAACGGTTTGGCATGGCGTATGGCATGGTAAAAGGCGGTCAGCGTTTGACCGGATAAGGTCCGGCCACTGGCATCGACAATGGTGCCTGAAATCATAATCGGCACGTCGATTTGCCGTTCATCCAAAATAGTCTGAATGGCAAACAAACAGGCTTTGGCATTGAGGGTGTCGAAAATGGTTTCCACCATCAGAATGTCCGCACCACCATCTAACAGACCATTCACTGCTTCACTGTACGCATCGGTGAGTTCTTTAAAAGTCACATTACGAAATTCCGGACGATTGATGTCAGGAGATATCGATGCCGTGCGATTGGTGGGTCCCAATACACCCACCACCCAGCGGGGTTTGTCGGCTGTACCGTATTTATCACAGGCTTGTTTAGCCAACTCGGCGGCGGCCTTGTTAATGGCATAGCTGTAATCTTCAGTACCGTAATCGGCTTGTGCGATGCGAGTGGCATTAAAGGTGTTGGTTTCAATTAAGTCACTACCGGCCGCCAGATTTTGCTCATGTAAATCCCGGATTAAATCACCTTGGGTCAGGGATAAGATATCGTTGTTGCCTTTTAAATCAGCGGGGTGGTCTTTAAACAGAGTCCCGCGAAAATCAGATTCATTGAGTTTTAATTGCTGAATCATGGTCCCCATGGCGGAATCCAGCAGCAGAATTCGCGCATTGACAGCTTTGGTGAGGGCTTTTCGGATACGGCTCATTTGACGGCCTCAGCGGTGATAATTTCAAAATGAGGCAACCGTTGTTCCTGTGATGTGACGCGGGCTTCTGCTGACTGACAATTTTGCTTTAAAAAGTAGTTTTCGATGGTGCTTGGTTTGAACCCCATATGAATATGGCCATATTCTTTTTTAACATGGCGATGGGCATGCTGATTTAAGGTCGCCAGCATAATGCGACCACCGGGTTGGGTCACCCGAACCGCCTCTGATATGGTTTTTTTGGGGTCTTCGGCATAAGTCAGTACTTGTAACAGCAACACACAATCAAATTGATTATCCTGAAACGGCAAATCATGCATGTCTGCCTCTGAAAATTGTACATTATTTAAATGCTGTAAACGGTTTTGGGCCGCCTGCATGGCTTTGTGGTTATTATCAACACAGGTGTATTCATTGCATTGAGGCGCCATCAGTTCGGCCAGTACGCCGTCACCGGAGCCAATGTCCAGCACTTTATCCAGTTGAATCATGCGGGCAATCAAACGGGTGGTGGCTTCCCAGGTGCGACCCGGTGAATAATGCCGTTCCATGTCACCGGCGACACTGTCCACCCATTGATTGCTTTTGGCTTTCTGGTTTAATACCTGATCGAGTCGTTTTAAATCCTGCTTGATTAAGGCGTGGTCCTGATAATGACTGTTCACCAGGGCTAAAAAGTCAGGATACCGTTGTTTAAAAGTGCCGTCGTTAATGCGGTAATAAGCAAATACGCCTTGCTTACGCACAATCACCAGATCATTTTGGCGCAATAACGATAAATGGGTGGATACCCTCGGCTGAGGCATCTGGGTGATTTCAGCCATTTCAGCCACCGTGAGTTCATTGTCTTGCAACAGCAATAGTAAACGAATCCGTGATTCGTCCGACAACAATTTAAACAGTTCATTAAGCGTCATATATCTTTATATACGAATAAAGGGATATGATGAATTTTAGTGGGATTTGATTAAATTACAAGTCAAATTTAATGCGTTTTTTTACACCGCAATTTTGATTAGCTTTGTCGGTCATCAAAGAAAGGACAAATAGCGGCTTTCAGCCTACCTTTTCAACAGTTAAAAAGTTACAATTCGCTAAGTTATTTCAGTCGTGAAAATTGGACTGAATCGTTGGTTTTTTATTAATTAATCGTGATACCGACTTAATCTTTTTAGCCGGACACAGGACAGATATATATGCATTCTTTATTGACTTCTGAGCATAAAAAATTCATCAAAAAATTTGCCGCCCAAATCAAAAAAAACAAATACCCATATGCGCAAAGTGCTGAACAATTGGCCAAACAATTGTTTACCCACATGACCATGGAAGAAGTGACTTCTCATGATTTGGATTATTGGGTTGAAGTGATTACTCAGATGATTGCCACCATGAGTGATTCAAGTTTGAAAAAACCGGTGATTAAAGTGACCCATTTAGCGGATGATCCAACAGTGTCACATATATTTTTAGTTAATGATAATATTCCTTTTTTGGTGGATTCTGCCACCATGGCCTGTGCAGAATATGGGCTGGAAGTGAAATTAATATCTCATCCGATCATACAAATTGAGGGCCGCGACAAAGACCGGGTGCTTATTGATAAACCAAAAAATAAAGATGTTCAACTTAAATCATTAATTTATATTGAGGTCTCAAGAATTGATGATGAAAAAGAAAGACAACAGTTGCAGGATTATCTCAGCCGTGTGTTTGGACAAATCCGTTATGCGGTGGCTGATTGGAAACCAATGTTGTCCCAATTAGAACTGGCACAATCTAAATTGGGTGACTTGGGTGATAACAGTACCCGAAAGGCACAGCAAAAGTTTTTAGCCTGGTTGGCGGCGGATAATTTTACCTTTTTGGGCTACCGCTATTATGAAAAGAAAAAAGACCATTTGGTGGCGGATAAAAAGACCGGATTGGGTTTGTTGCGACCTGAACTGGATGCCGATAAGAATGATGCCAGCCAAATTAAAGTCAGTGATTATAAAGTTAAAAAACAATCTGATTTGGTGGTGTTAACCAAAGTCAATAAACTGTCAAAAATCCATCGCAAAGGTAATCTGGACTATATCGGTGTTCTGGAAACCGATAGCAACGGTGAAGTGGTGGCTGAACACCGGTTTATCGGTTTATTTACCTCACAAGCCACCAACACCAGTCCCATTGAAATTCCTTATATCAAAACTAAAATCAAGCAATTGATTAAACAGTTTGATTTTGAGACCAATTCACATTCAGAGAAGATGTTAATCCATATCATTGACAGCTTCCCCCGGGATGAGGTGCTTCAAAGCAACACCAAAGAGTTATTCTATGCCATTTATCAATCGTTGGCGATTCAGGAAAAAGTCACCACACAAGTGATTGCACGGGTTGATAAATTTGGCCGTTATGCCTCGTTTATGATTTATGTGCCCCGGGATTTATTCAACACCAAAGTCCGGCATAAAATTCAGGATTTGGTGACCCGTGCAGTGGATGGCGTTGAAGTTGAATACGCAGTCTCCATTGATGACTCCCATTATGCCCGATTGTATTTGGTGATACGTGATGTGCAACAATTTGATGACAAATTATTGGCTCAGTTAAAGCAAGATATTATCGAAGAAGTTAAAACCTGGGAAGATCAATTACGCATGGTATTGATCGAACGGTTTGGTATGGAGCAGGCCCAAAAATTAATCAGTAAATTTAAAGGTGCATTTCCTGTGGCTTACACCGAAGATGTCAGTCCCCGGGTGGCCTCATACGATGTTGAACATGCCAACAAATTAGAAAATGATGAGGATTTGCGCGTTAGTCTATACATGCCCCGGGTCAAGCAACAGGGTGAGTTTCGTTTCAAAGTATTTCGCTTTAACAATACCATGCCCTTAAGTGAAGTGTTACCTGACCTGGAAAACCTGGGTCTACAGGTGGTCAGTGAACGGCCTTATGAATGGCGTTTAGCCGATGGACGGGTTATCTGGGTGCAGGATTTTGATTTGAATTTAGCTTCCGGTGCGTCGCTTAAATTAGAACTGGTGCGGGAGCGTTTTCACAGCACTTTTGCCAAAGTTTCGCGTAATGAACTGAGTTCTAATCCGTTGAATAAATTGGTTATTTTGGGCGGCTTAAACTGGCGACAAATCTATTTTATTAATGGTCTGGTTAAATACCTGTTGCAAACCGGCTTACCGTACAGTCGCGACTATATTGTCAAAGCGCTGGTTAACCAGCCGCACATCAGTCGCTGGCTGGTGGAGTTGTTTACCATCCGGTTAAGTCCGGCCCTGGATCAATTGGATGCCGCGGAAATCCGTGATTATTTTAAGGCCTTTAAACAAAAATTTGGTGATCAGTTAAATCATCTGAATATCAAATTAAATGATAACCAACAGGCCTGTGTGGATAAATATTTCCGCAGCCGAAAATTAGACCGTGAGAGTCTTGCCGATAAGGTTGAAAAAGCCATTAACGCGTTATTAGTGAGTGTTAAGTCTCAGGATGAAGACCGCATTATTCGCTATGTTATGGAGACCATTCGGGCCATTTTGCGCACCAATTTTTTCCAAAAAGATGACCAGGATCAGTTTAAACCGGCCATGAGTATTAAAATCAATTCAGCCGCTATTTCCTTTTTACCCAAACCGGTGCCGTTTCGGGAAATCTTCGTTTATTCACCGGATGTGGAAGCGATTCACCTGCGCATGGGTGAAGTGGCCCGCGGCGGTTTGCGCTGGTCAGACCGGTATGAAGACTTTAGAACCGAAGTGCTGGGATTAACCAAGGCCCAACATGTTAAAAATGCCATTATTGTGCCGGTTGGCTCAAAAGGTGGTTTTGTGGTGAAAAATCTACCTCAGGGAGACCGGGACACTGTAATGGCAGAAGTGAAACGCTGTTATCAGATTTTTATCGGTTCCATGTTGGATATTACCGATAATATTGCTAATGAAAAAGTGGTGTACCCGGAAAATGTGGTGCGTTATGATGGTGATGATCCCTATTTGGTGGTGGCTGCGGACAAAGGTACGGCCACTTTTTCTGACATTGCCAATGCCATATCCACAGAACGCGGCTTTTGGCTGGGTGATGCCTTTGCGTCCGGCGGTTCTGCCGGTTATGACCACAAAGGCATGGGCATCACGGCGCGCGGCGCCTGGGAATCGGTGAAACGACATTTCAGAGAGATGGATATCGATTGCCAAAAACAAGATTTTTCAGTGGTTGGTATCGGTGATATGGGGGGTGATGTGTTTGGTAACGGCATGTTGTTATCGAAACACATTTGTCTGAAGGCGGCCTTTAATCACATGCACATTTTCTTAGACCCCAACCCCGATTCAGCCAGTACCTGGAAAGAACGTAAACGCTTATTTGAGCTACCGCGTTCAACCTGGGATGATTTTGATAAAAAACTTATTTCCAAGGGTGGCGGCGTTTATTCGCGGTTTGATAAAGCCATTCCTTTGTCCCCGGAAGTTAAAGCGTGGTTAAAACTCAAACAAGATGAGATTGCACCGCAAGATTTAATTAAAAAATTATTACAATCGGAAGTGGACCTGATCTGGAATGGTGGCATCGGTACCTACGTTAAAAGTAGCGAGGAAAGCCACGCCGATGTCGGTGACAGTGCCAATAATATCTTACGGGTTAACGGTGCTGAGTTGCGTTGTCGGGTCTTTGGTGAAGGCGGTAACCTGGGTATGACCCAGCGTGGGCGCATCGAATATGCCAAAACCGGCGGACGTTGTAATGCCGATTTTATCGATAATTCTGCCGGGGTGGATTGTTCAGATCATGAGGTTAACATCAAAATATTGTTACAGCAAATGATGAAAGACGGTGTTATGGACATGGCTGAACGCAATAAATTATTGAAAGACATGACCGATGAAGTGTCCCGTTTGGTGCTGGCCAATAATTATCGTCAGAATAAAATACTGTCGTTTATGCTGCATGTCAGCGCGGATCGGATCGGTGCCAAAGCCCATTTAATCAAAACCCTGGAAAATAAAGGTTTATTAGATCGGGAAATTGAATTTTTACCTTCAGAAGCCGAATTAAAAACACGTCAGCAAAATGGCGAAGGTTTGTACAGTCCAGAGTTATGTGTGGTGTTGTCCTATTCTAAGCTTGATTTATATCAACAATTATTGTCTTCGGATGTATTGGATGATCCCTGGCTGGCGGATGTGATGGTGCATTATTTCCCCAAACAATTACAAACAATGGATGCCAAATACCTGCAGAACCATCAATTAAAGCGTGAAATCATCGGTACCGTATTGACCAGTCAGATTATCGATCGCATGGGTGCCACCTTTATGATGCGTATGAGCGAAGACACCGGTGCCGATGTCAGTGCCATCGCACTGGCTTACTTTTTGGTGGTTGAACTGTTTGATTTGAATAATCTCTGGCAAGCCGTTGATGCGCATGACGGTCAGGTGAGTGCCGATGAGCAGTTAAAAGCACTGAAAGCCATTTGGTCTTTTGTCCGGCAGTCGGTCCGTTGGGTGCTAAACAATATTGGCCATAGTCTTGATTTACAAGCTCAGTTGGAACGGTTGCAATCAGGTGTGAATCAATTTGTGGGTGATTTTGATGCGCACATCACCGCAGCGGATGAACAAGTGTACCAACGTGAGAAAAAAGCTTTGGCGGATAATGGGTTTAGTAAAACCCTTGCCCACCAATTGGCTGCTTTACCTTATGTTAAAGCGGCCCTGGATGTGGTCAAAGTTGCCAACGATGAACAAGTATCCGTGAAAAGTGCGGCTGACATGTTTTTCCCACTGGGCCAATACCTCAATTTAGTCTGGTTAAACAGCATGGTTGAAAAACTCCCGGTGGACAGTCATTGGCATGTACATGCCCGCGGTGATTTACGTGATGACTTGAGTGAACACCACGCCGAATTAACCGCCGCTTTAATTCGGCGCTACGGCACGAAGAAATCAGCCCAGGAAGTGATGGATCAATGGTTGCATGACCAGCAAAAAAAGGTCAACAACATGATGCAATTAATGACCAACATAAAAAGTGACAAACAGGCTGATTATGCAACGGTGATGGTGGCGGTGAACTCCTTGAGCAATCTGGTATCAGCAACCCGATAAGAGATTGGTTGGTAGAATAAAAGCAGCTTGTTTGATGATAAGCTGCTTTTATTTCCTAATCGTATTTTTTTATTTTAAACCGTGAATAATAATCGGTGAGTTTGGAATCGGCGATGCTTAAACGAAAGCCGGGGATATCGGTCATAAAACAACTGTTGGGTAAAACCAATAAGCCATGTTGATGGGCCAATTGTCGGGCAAAGTCATCGCCGGTTAATGCATGATTAGAATTTAATCGGGGAAAACAGGTGGCGCCGGCTTCCGGCAGGTGGCAGTGAAGATGGGGTAATTGTTCTAAACG
>CAZLAW010000011.1:0-19813 GCA_964557625.1 uncultured Marinicella sp. | reverse complement strand
AAACAAAGCTTCCTGTGCGCCGCAGGTGGAGATGATGTTTTTGGCTTCCGTGTTAGTGTAATGGGCATCGGTTATGGCTTGGCGCAGGGTATCGCTACCGGCCACCGGGGCATAGTCTTGTGACAAGATTTGCTGTAATTGCGCCGGTTTGAAATCAATCAACGCTGTCAACTGAGCAGGGGACAGCGGCGCCGGGTGACTGCTGTGTAAATTGATTAAACCGGCCGGCAGGCTGCGAATGAACGCAGCCATGCCGGGTTCTGTGGTTAAGTTCGTTTGCGCCATAAGGTTAATTGAGCCAGGGTATGCTGGTGTTTGCGGGCGGTTTCCCGAATCACAAAAGGGATGTCAACAGGTTCACACACCGATTCAAACTGCGAGCCTAAAATCCGCTGTAAACTGTCTAAGGTGGTGATGTTTTCACCATTTTCTTTGTAACCACCCAGCCAGTGTTCCCGCTCAGTGAATTCTTCCAGCCAGGTATAGGGTGAGGTCAGGGCCAGGTAGCCGCCAGCATTGATGCGTTGCATAATATCGCGTAAAAAGGCCTCAGGCTGGTACAGACGATCGATTAAATTACCGGCAAATACCAGATCATAGTTGTTGTATCGGGCTTTTAAATTACAGGCATCACCCTGTGCAAAATGGACTTTACCGGCTCGACTGCCCAAGTCTAAATCGGCCAGTTTAAATGATTTCAGACTTTGTAAATCACCTTCATCAGTAATCATGTATTTGATTTCGCCATGTTCAGTCAGTTTGATGGCATTTTGTATAAATCGGGCGGAGAAATCCAGGGCATCTACCTGTTCGAAATGGCGTGCTAATTCAAAGCTGCTACGACCCACGGCACAGCCTAAATCCAGAACCTTTTTACGGTGGGTCTCCGCAATATGAGGCATGATAAAGTCGATACAGGCTTTAGGGAAATTCGGTACCCCAAAATACTCATCACCGTAATGAAACTCCAGATACTGGGCAATCAGTTCATCAGTTTCATAGGTGTTAAATTGCTGATCAATGGCCGCGTCTGATTGCACATAGCGAAATCCGGCATGTTGATAAAAATGCCGTCGAAAGGCATAGCGTGAATCGCGGTGGGCCTCGTTTCCGGTGCTGATAAAGCTGCCGCCTTTGATTAAGTTATGTCGGCCGTCAAAGGTTGGTACCGAAAAATCATCATAAATGGGATGAACCTGAAACCCGGAAAAACCGTCAATCGCGGTTTCCGTCCATTGCCAGACATTGCCAATCACATCGCCAAATTGCTCTTCACCAAACAAAAACTGATTCACCGGACAGGCTGAGGCATGGTAGGCTAAATCGATGTTGGCAGGTACATGGGACCAGTGCGGGTAATGGGCCGATTCTTCACGTGGCATGGTGTGTTCATACAAACGTATCCATTCGGCTTCAGTGGGCAGGCGCAGGTTTTGATTGCGTTTATGTCCCAGCCAGCGACAAAAAGCTTTGGCTTCATGGTAATTAACATCCACCGGCCATGCCCAGGGCATGGGGAATTCTTCGGTCAGACTGCGGTATAACCATTGTTCACCATCATGACGCCAAAAAATTGGGTGTTCAACGCCGGTGTATTGACGCCATTGCCAGCCTTCTTCACACCAAAAAGCGGCATCCTGGTAACCACCTGATTCAACAAAAGCCAAAAATTCTTTGTTTGATACCAGATACTGAGCCGCTTTAAACGCACTGACCTGGGTACTGTGGTGACCATACTCATTGTCCCAACCATAGGTTTGTGAAGGCTGACTACGGCCTTGCTTCACCAGACCTTCCGGCACATCAATGAGTTGATTAGTAGGTGCCGTACCTGAATCTTTGCAGCGCGGCCAGCGGTTATTTGCCTGAATATATTTTAAGTCCAGTTGACGGATTAAGACCGACGAGGTTTCTAAATGAATCCGTTCATGTTCAATGCCCATTAAAATCACCCAAAAAGGATCCTGCCACTGAATCGGTGTGGATAAGGGTAATGCGTCGATTTGTTCAAGCACCAATGCTTTTACTTTCTGGCGGTAATCGTAAACAGCTTCGACGGTCGGCCAATCATAATGGGCGCTGTTTAAATCATCCCATGACATTTCATCCACACCAATGGCCATCATCGATTCCATGTGTGTATCCACAGCTTGATCAATCAGTTTAGCCACCCTTAATTTATTAACATAGAATACAGCTGTATGCGCCAGATAAAAAATCAACGGATGGCGTAAGGGTTCCGGTTGTTGGTAGTAAGACTGCTTATCTTTAAGTAAGTGAAATAGGCGCTCATAACCATCATACGTTGATATAAAGTGTTCTCGGATGGTTTGTTTTAAGGTTTTAAAATCGCCTCGGTCAATGATGGGGGTGGGGGTTAATTGCATGGTCATGGATTAATTTTAACATTTCAATGGTAAGTTTAGCCAAAGCTTGTGAAAATTGTGTCAGTTTGTGTGGTTTTTCAGCAAATTGTGGGTTAAGCGCGGATGGTCATGTTAAAATGGTGCCTCATTCATGACCATAAATTGTGTGCAAAACAAAACTTCAAAGCAAAAAACCAACCAGACGTCACAACACGCTTTCGCCATCTTAACCGATGCCGTTGAGGATGCCAAAGCCCAAAACATCACCACATTAAATGTGGCTCACTTAACCAGTATCACCGATTATATGATTATTTGCAGCGGCACGTCTTCGCGCCATATGCGTCATATTGCCGAGACCACCTTATCAGCAGCCGAAGAGGCTGCACTGACAGTGATTAGTCAGGAAGGTATGAATTCACAGGATTGGATGATTGTGGATGTGGGCGATGTGATTGTGCATGTGATGAGCGAGGAAGCGCGCGGCTTTTACCAGTTGGAAGGTTTGTGGGATATGGCTGAAGCCGGCAGTTAATGCGTATTCAGCTTTTGACTCCGGGGCATAAGATGCCCGGCTGGGTGGCCACGGCCTTTCAGGAATATAATCAACGCTTACCGCAACATTTGGCTTTACAACTGGTGCCTGTTCTGCCGGCTGGCCGGCTTAAAAACCAATCCCCGGAAGTCATCAAATTACGTGAGGCCGAAGCCATTCTGCAACACACCAAAGCCGGAGATCTGAACATTGCATTTGATGAACGCGGCAAAAAAATTGACACTGTTTATTTATCGCGCCAATTGGCCGATTGGCAAATGAGCGGTACAGACGTGAATTTGCTTATCGGTGGCGCCAATGGCCTACATAAAAGTGTATACAAACAGACGCAAAGTCAATGGTCACTCTCCGCCTTAACGTTTCCGCATCAGTTGGTGAAAGTGATTGTTGTCGAACAAATCTATCGGGCTTATTCTTTGTTAAATAACCACCCTTATCACCGTGCCTGATAGGCTGTCAACCAATCCAGTCAGCGTGTTCCTGGCGTCAGCCTCACCCCGACGGCGGGATTTACTGCATCAGTTAGGTTTAGCAGTTCACGTTCAAGCGGTTGATATTGACGAAACAAGAACTCACGGAGAATCCCCGCAAGATTATTGCGTTCGACTGGCGGTAGAAAAAAACCGGGCGGCGGTTGAGCGATTTAAGCCGACTTTACCGGTTATTTCCGCAGACACCATTGTGCTTTTGGACGATCAGACCTTGGGTAAGCCGGACAATCGGGATGCGGTCATTAAAACCTTAAAACAATTATCCGGCCAGTGCCATCAGGTGATGACTGCGGTGGCCGTCTCGCACCGCGAACATATATTGTTCGATTATCAAACCAGTGAAGTTTGTTTTGCGCCCATTGATGACAACTGGATTCAGGCTTATGCAGGCACCACGGAACCTTATGACAAGGCCGGTGCCTACGGTATACAAGGCGCTGCCGCTCGTTGGATTGCCACCATTTCAGGCAGTTACAGTGGTATTATGGGATTGCCCTTATTTGAGACCGCCCGTTTATTGCGGCAATTAGATATAATCGCTTATGGACCGGAACCCGATAAACAAACCAGTTAACCATGTGCCGAGAAATATTGATAAGCAGCAATGATTTTGAAACCCGCGTGGCACTGATCGAAGATGGTCAGCTATGCGAGGTGTGGATGGCGCGTGCCAAAAAATACTCGCTGGTGGGTAATATTTATGTGGGTCGGGTGGCCAAAGTGTTACCGGGATTACAAGCGGCGTTTGTGGACATTGGTGAGCAACAGGCGGCTTTTATGCATGTGTCAGATTTAAGTGATGAAGACCAGGCCACCGGTCACAGTGCCACCATTAGTGAGCGGGTTCATGAAGGTGAAAAGCTGATTGTGCAGGTTTATAAAGATCCCATTGGCACCAAAGGCGCACGCATCACCACGGCGCTGAGTATTCCCAGCCGCTATTTGGTGATGATGCCTCATGCACCGGAAATTGAGGCCATTTCTGCACGCATTACCGATGATGACGAACGTCAGCGTTTACAAAGTCTGTTGGCCAAACTGAATGGCCAGCAAAATGCCTTTGGTTTGATTGCCAGAACCCACGCCGAACATGTCAGTTACACCGCTTTGTACCATGACTGGCGGTTTTTAAATCGCTTATGGGCAAAAATTAATACACGTTTGAAATCAGCCAAAACACCATCTTTAATTTACAGTGAGTTTAATCTGGCGAAACGGGTGGTGCGGGATTTAATTAATGACGATGTGGTTAAAATCAGTATTGACCACCCCGAGTTGTTCGCTTCAGTGAAAAATTTTATCACTGATTTTGCCGCCGAATGGAGCGGTCAGTTGCAGCAGCACACCGGTTCACGTCCCTTGTTTGATTTATTCCATATTGATGACGAAATTGATCGTTCTGTAAATCGCACCGTGCCCTTGAAATCAGGCGGTAATCTGGTGTTTGACAGCAGTGAAGCGATGACCACCATTGATGTCAACACCGGTCAGTATGTGGGTTATAAATCACTTGAGGACACCGCTTTTAAAACCAATTTGGAATCCGCGCAAATGATTGCCAGGCAACTGCGGTTGCGTAATATCGGCGGGATTATCATCATTGATTTTATTGATATGTTTGATGAATCTCACCGCCAGCAGGTGTTACAAACATTAAGCGACGGTTTGGCCAAAGACCGGGCCAAAACCCATGTGTTGGGCTATACGCAATTGGGGTTGGTGGAATTGACCCGTAAACGCACCACCGAAAGCCTGTTGGAAATTCTTTGTGAGCCTTGTGATAAATGCCACGGCAGTGGTCGTATTGAAACCATCGAAACCGTTAGCTTCAAATTATTCCGCGAAATCAGTCGCTCGGTGAAACAATTTAAAGCCAATAAAATTATGGTGATTGGGTCTTCTCGTTTAGTACAGTACATCACCGAAGAGCATTCCACCACCATTGCAGAAATGGAAGAAAGTCTGGGTAAGCGCATCGCATTTCAGGCTGAAGACAGTTATCAGCGTACCCAACATGATGTGGTGTTGTTATAGAGAATGACAGCCAAACCATGACCAAAACCCGACGTCATCACTGGATATTTAAGCTGTGGATTAAGATTCGCGGCTTATTGGCGTTGTTGATAATTCTGGTCGGGGTGGCGGTGGGATTGTTGAGTTTGCTGTTACCCTTCGATGGCTTATATAAGGATCGCTTGATTCAATTTCTTGAGCAGCAATGGCAAATGCAGGTTAGTGTGGCCGACATTGACGGTTCCTGGCAAGGTTATGGACCGGCTTTTAACTTACGGGACTTATCCTTGCGAGGTGAACAATCTTTACAACTAAAATCAGCGCAAATACAGTTAAATCTGTACCAATGGCTGATGCCCGGTGGTGAACGGGGTATTGATTTGAGCATCAATGAAGCAGAATTGGCCATGATCCAATCCGGTGCCCGGGTCAGCATTAAAGGGCGAAGCAATGAACAAAAGCTCACAGAAACACTGGATCGTTTGTTACAAGCGGGTTCATTACGGGTACAAGCCTTAAAACTTCACTTTTTAAATGCACAAGATGAGCCGATAGTATCAGACTTAACTGCCGATTTTTTATTACAGCAAGGTGATCAACAACGGGGACTGCAATTGCTTATTAAAGAAGCTGACCAGCAAGAATTAGACATTCGGGCAGTGACTGAACGCAGTCAGCAAATTATGAAAACCGCACAATGGTATGTGCGTTTTAATGATGTGTCGGTGGGTTTTTTACAACCGTTTCTCACCATCGACCGGTTGCCTGACGCCCGGATTAATGGTGAATTATGGGTGAATACTGAAGACGGCGTTATCACCACAGCCACCGGCCGGTGGCATTGGCAACAGCAGTCACCTGATTTAAGTTTTGATGTGACCATGCAGTATCGGGGTAATCAACAAACCGGCCGTAACGATTGGCAGATCAGTCAGGTTCAGGTGGAAAACCAGAACTATCCGGATTTTACCATTCAAGGTCGTTGGCAGCGTGATATGGTGGATTACCACAGTCAAAACATTCCGGTTACCTGGGTCAGCCATTTGCTGATTAAGTCTGTGTTGCCGAATTTGGACCAACAGCAACGTCTGGCGTTGACTAACCAAAGTCAGGGTCAAATCGACCAACTTCACTTTAGTTATGACCATCAAAATAAACAACTTAACAGCCTGACTGCTCATTTTAGCGGTGTTGGTACAGATTTACCGAATTTAGTCGTAAGTGGACTGTCCGGTCAATACCACTATCAAAATCAACAAAGTGATGTTCAAATTGAGAGCTTAGACGGTCAGTTGCGTTTGCCAGGCGTTTTTCGCGGTACGGCGCAATGGCAGCGACTCATGATGCAACTGAGTTATCAACATTCGGACAAACTGGTTAAAGTGAATCAATTATGGTGTGAATGTAACGATTTCAACTTAGATGCCAATGCCGTCTTACGTCTGGATGAACAACCGTATTTTCAATTAAGCAGCCACATCAGTGATGTGGATGTGGCGCAATTAAAAAACTATTGGCCGCATCAAGTTTGGAAACCCGATACCCTGGTATGGTTAGATCAGGGTTTATTGGGCGGCACGGTCAGCCGTGCCCGTCTAAGCGCAGGCGGTGATATTGTTAAAGACACATTTAAAAACGGTACCGCTTTTCTCATGGCTGAGGCTTTGGTTAACGGTGCCAGTGTGCGTTTTAATCCGGATTGGCCGGTGGTGGACAATGTGACTGCGGCGGTTGATATCACTGCCCACAGCATCGATATTGATTTGTCTGAGGCTAAAACCGGTCACATCGACATTCAAACTTCCCGGGTCTCCATTCCTGATTTCAGTGATGTTGAAGTGGTGGCTGATATTCATGCCCGCAGTCAAGACAATGGTCTGTTGGATTATTTGAGTGACGCTCCGGTGGCTACCGATTTAAGTTTACAAAAAGACATCCAACTGCGTGGTCGTCAGGAACTGCATCTGTCATTACATATTCCCATTGAAAAAGATGCCCAGACTTTAGTCGCTCCCCAGGGTCATGTCCGTCTCATCAATGCGGAATTACAATGGCAGGACCTGCTGTTATCCGATATCAATGGATTGGTTAAGATTGACGGTTTTAGCATCAAACCTCAACAACTTATAGCCGAATTGGCTGGTCGGGATACTGTGGTCAATGGGTTTATCAATACCCGTAAAACAGGCCATGAACAGATGGACATCACTTTACACGGTGAATACAGTATTTTGGACTGGTTCAGTCTGAACAAATCACCTGAGCCAATGACCGGTGTTTCCAACTGGCAGATTAATCTGAAAAACAGTGATGATCATGTGCAGCTTGTGGCCACTTCAGATTTGGTCGGTGTGACCCTGAATTTACCGGCACCCCTGAATAAATCTGCCGAAACCCCCAAAAATCTCACTGTGCGATGTGATATTCCTTGTAACCAGGGAACGGTTTTTATCAATTATAATGACGAGATTAGGGCTGAAATAAGTGCTGATGAGCAACAGTTTTCAGTGAATCAGATTGATTTCGGTGCCGAACAAACCAATGAGACGATGCAAATCAGCGGTCATATTCAACAGTTAAATTTAGACCGGTGGCTGGATTTGGCAAAAGCCTGGCAAATGACTGCAGGTGACTCAGAACAACAACTATTGGCCACGGAAATCGAAATTGAACAACTGATTTTTATGTCGCGGAGCTGGCCACAGATTAAATTATCGCTACAGGACACGTCTGAGGATCTGTTGATTAACATTGACAGCACGTCGGTCAAAGGGCAGATTAAAGTGGCCGATGATTTGCTGAAACGCGGTATCACCGCTGAATTTGACCATTTACATTGGAATACAGCCGACATTGACGCGCTGTCGGATTCGCCGGCAGACAGAGACATACCTGATATTCATTTGTGGGCAGAGCAGTTCAGTTTTGCAGATGTGCCTTTGGGACGCTTGCGTATGGAATTACGTAATGTGGTTGATGGTATCAAGGTTGAGCAGTTAAGTGTCAAATCTCCGCTGCTTGAGCTGAATGCCAACGGTGAATGGTTGGCGACGGAATCCGGGCCGGGCACTTCACGTTTTAATATGGTGATTATTTCAGAGCGGATTGCGGATTTTTTACAGCAAATGGATTTTAATGCCCCCATATCCAACGCCCAGACCTTAATTGAGATGGATGTTCACTGGCCGGGTTTACCGGCGGCTTTTGATGTGGCAACATTATCCGGTGATTTGCGGATTGATATTGGACAGGGCGAGGTATTGGATCAACAACCGGGATTTGGTCGTGTTCTGGGTTTGTTTAATTTAACCAATTTACCGCGCCGTTTACTGTTGGATTTCAGAGATGTGTTGTCAGAAGGTTTACATTTTGAGGAGATGAGCGGTCAATTTAAACTTACAGCGGGTATAGCTCACACAGAAGATTTTTTAATTCGTGCCTCAGCCGCTAAAATTCATATGCGGGGTGCGGTTGATTTTGTGCATAAAAATTACGATCAGCACATCACAATCCGACCCCAAATTGGTAAAACATTTCCTACCATTGGTGCCATTGCCGGTGGGCCCGTGGGTGCCGCAGCCGGATTTTTGGTGCAAGGCTTATTGGGGAAACAATTAAAAAATGCCAATGAAATCAAATACCATGTGACCGGTCCCTGGAGTGAGCCGGTGATTGAATTAATAGACGAGAACAATGAATAAATCAGTACTGTGGCGGGCTTTGTTTTTGCTACTGATGGTGATTTTGTGTGTTTATTTTGCACAGCAATCCTGGCAGCATTCAGTTCAATTTGAACAGGAAATTGTGACTTTGAGTGAACAGCTGAGTCTCAGTGATAATTTAAAAACCAGCGGTAAAAAAGCCTTAGAATGGATTACTTTCAGTTGGTATGATGGTTACAGTGAACAACTGACTGATATCCGGGCACAACAACAACGGGCTGAACGAGAGCAATTTCTGGCGCATAAGTACACCAAATTATTTATGGCCAGCTTTGTGTTGTTATTTATATTGACCTTTATTTTGCCTTCAGTGGCCACGCTGGCAGCCTTATTGGCGGTGACCACGGTGGCTTTGGTGACCGGTTGGATGGCACCTATTTTAGCCATTGAGGCTTATCAGAACGTGCCGGTGTTGGGTCATACCTTGTTTCAGTTTGAATCAAAAAGCATTCTCACAGGATTGCACAAGCTTTGGCACAATAACCAACAATTGATTGCGGGCCTTATCTTTATATTCACCATCATCACCCCCATAATGAAGTCTGTAATTATGGCTTTAATGTTATTCAGTCGGCAATTACATTTTTCGCGACGTTGCGTTTACTGGTTACAAATGGTGGGTAAATGGTCGATGCTGGATGTCTTTGTCATTGCTATATTACTCACGTATTTCAGTACCAAAGCCGGTGGCGCCACTGATGCCACCTTACAAATTGGGATTTATTATTTTATCGCTTATGTGCTGGCATCAATGATGCTGGCATTTATCTTAAATAGTCGTATATATGAGCATCAAACAAATTCAACAAAGCTTTCTGGAACCGGGCAATCTGAGCCTGAATGATTTAGAACATTTACTGGGTGATGCCCTACAAACCGGCGGTGATTTCGCTGATTTATATTTTCAATCGGCCCGGGTGGAATCCTGGGTTTTAGAAAACCAGCAGGTGAAATCCGGTTCTCATCGTATTGATAAAGGTGTTGGAGTGCGCGTTAATGCCGGCGAAAAAACCGGATTTGCGTACACCGACGTGTTAAATAAAACGGCGATTACAGAAGCGGTAAAAACCGCACGCAGCATTGTACGTCATGGCGAAGATAAACCCAAAGGCATTAACTTAAGCAGTCAACAGGCGCCCGCTTTATATACAGCCAAAGATGTCCTCACGGATGTTGATAATCAAACGGTGATTGATTTGCTGATGCGTATGGATAAGCAGGCGCGACAACAAGATGCCCGGGTTAAAAAGGTCGTATGTTCTTTGGTCTCATCGCAAGAAGAAATTCTGGTGGCAGCCACAGATAATATATTGGCCACCGATATCAGACCCATGGTTCGACTCACCATTCAGGTAATATGCGTTGATGACAAAGGACGGATGGAAATGGGTTATGCCGGTGGCGGTGGGCGTATTTTACTTAAAGATGTGTTTCAGCCTGGCTATGCCGATGCCTATGTGCAGGATGCGGTACGCGGGGCTTTAATCAATTTACAGGCACAACCGGCACCGGCCGGTGTGATGCCGGTGGTGTTGGCCGGTGGCTGGCCGGGTGTGTTATTACATGAAGCGGTGGGCCATGGCCTGGAAGGTGATTTTAACCGTAAAGGCTCTTCGACCTTTGCCGGCAAAATCGGCCAGCAAGTGGCGGCCAAAGGCTGTACCGTGATTGATAGTGGTATTTTGCCGAATCGACGCGGTTCCTTGCGGGTGGATGACGAGGGCACGCCGAGTGCTGAGAATGTGCTGATTGAAGACGGTGTTTTAAAAGGTTATATGCAGGATAAACTGAATGCCCGGCTTATGGGTATGGCACCCACCGGCAATGGACGCCGCGAGTCCTTTGCCCATTTACCGATGCCGCGTATGACAAACACCTATATGCTGGCCGGTGATCATGATCCCGGTGAAATTATTGAGTCGGTTGAACGGGGCTTATATGCCGTTAATTTTATGGGCGGGCAGGTGGATATCACCAATGGGAAATTTGTGTTTTCAGCCTCTGAGGCGTATTTGATTGAAAACGGCAAAATTAAACATCCGGTGAAAGGCGCCACCTTAATTGGTGATGGTCCCACCGCGATGCAGCATGTCAGTATGGTGGGCAATGATTTGCAGTTTGATCAGGGTCTGGGGATGTGCGGTAAAGACGGCCAAACCATCCCGGTGGGCATCGGCCAACCGAGTATGAAAATTGATAAGTTAACCGTGGGTGGCACCCAGGTATAAGTTTTTAGTTTATATAATCCAAAAAAAGCCCGTTGATTAACACGGGCTTTTTTATTAACCACAAAGCACACTGAGTTTTTTACAAAGGGCGCAAAGATGAATTTTTAACTATGTTGTCTTTGTGAACTTTGCGTGTTCTTGGTGTGCTTTGTGGTTAAACTATTCGCTGAATATTTTCAATGACGCTGGATACCGGCCTGTGCCGTATTGCGGTGTGATGCTTCGCATCACACCTTACTTCAGTTTCATCAATAAATAACTGTAGATCAAAGCACGCAGGTAAGCGGTTTGGTCATTGTTAGAAGCGCCGCCGTGACCGCCTTCGATGTTTTCATAATAGTAAAAATCATGACCGTAGGCTTCCATCAGTGCCGCCATTTTACGGGCATGGCCCGGATGCACACGGTCGTCGCGGGTTGAGGTGGTGAAAAAGATTTCCGGGTATTCTTTATCAGATGCTAAATTATGATAGGGTGAATAGGTTTTGATGTAATCCCATTGCTCAGGAATATCGGGATTACCGTATTCGGCCATCCAGCTGGCACCGGCCAGTAGCTTGTTAAAACGTTTCATATCCAGTAAAGGCACCGCTGATACCACGGCATTAAACAAATCCGGTCGTAACATGGTGACAGCACCGACCAGCAAACCACCATTGGAACCACCATAAATGCCTAAATGATCCGGTGAGGTGATGTTTTTGTTGATTAAATCTTCCGCCACACCGATAAAATCGTTGTAAGCCACCATGCGTTTATCTTTGAGGGCGGCCTGGTGCCAGGCCGGACCGTATTCACCACCGCCTCGGATATTGGCCACCACATAGACACCGCCATTGGCCAGCCAGTCGGTACCGACAATGGACAAATAACGTGGACGCATGGACACTTCAAAACCACCATAACCATATAATAATGTTGGATTTTGACCATCGTAAGTCATGTCTTTAGGGCGCACCACAAAATAGGGTATTTTCACACCATCAGCAGCGGTCATAAAGTGCTGGTCAACTTGATATGAATCTGCATTAAATTGTTCGGGTAACTGTTTGATAACAGATAAATTTTCAGTATTTGCCTGATAATGGTATAAGGTGGAAGGCGTCAGGTAGTTTTGGTAGTTGATAAACACATCGTTGTTGCTGTCTGATGTGCCGCTCACCGATATACTGCCCAACGCTGGCATATCAATGATTTGTTTTGACCAGTTGTTTTGCGGTTCAAATTGATACAGCACACTGCTGACATTTTCAAGTGTGTTAACAAAAACATAATCACGACTGGTACTGACGCCGGCAATGGCAATTTCTTTTGTGGGGGCCAGGATTAATTGAAAATCTGACTCACCTTCGATTAAGGCTGCTAAGGGGGTGCTGACCAAACTGCCTTGTTTGTAAATGCGATCTGTTAAAGCTAAATCAGATTTTAGGTTGACCAACAATTGACCTTTAATTAAACCGGCCACATCGGCGTCCTCGGGAATATTTAATTGTTTCGGTTGAAACTGCTGATTAAGAATAAACTGATGGCCGCTGTAGAAACTTTTCGATTGGCGAATCATCAGGTATTGTTGCTCGCCGTCATAAAAAGTGATTGGCCAGACAGCGACATCGCTTTGATTACCGGTGAAAATAGTGTCAGCCTGATTTAAGGGTTCATCCCGGTGCCATAATTTGATAATTTTTGGGTAGCCTGAATCTGTGACACTGCCAACACCAAAATCCGTCCCCACCAATAATTGATCTTGATTAACCCAACTGATGCCACTTTTGGCTTCGGGTAAATAAAAGCCATCTTCAATAAACTGTTGGGTGTTTAAATCAAACTCGCGTGAGACGGTGGCATCTGCGCCGCCACGAGATAAGTTGACCATGCAACGGTCATAAACCGGCTGACGACAGTTCATGCCTTTGTAAACCCAATTTTCGTTTTCTTCATCGGCTAACGCATCCACATCCAAAATCACTTCCCATTGCGGATCATCCGATTTGAAGGAGGTCAGGGTGGTGCGTCTAAAAATGCCACGCACATGCTCGGCATCTCGCCAAAAATTATACAGATAATCACCCATTTGCGAGACATAAGCAATGCGGTCATCGGCATTCAGAATTTTTTTATTGGCTGCATACAATTGATCAAACTTGGGTTGATTTTCCAATACCGCCAGACTGCGTTTATTGTGTTTTCTGACCCAGTCCAAAGCCCGCTCGCTGTCAATGTCCTCAAGCCATATAAAAGGGTCCTGTTGACTGACATCAATGCTTTGTGATGGTTGAGATGTCGGCTTTTGTGGCTGTGAGCAGGCGCCTAAAGTCAGTGATATAATAAAAATGAGGGATAAGGTTTTATGCATGGTGACTCTGAATAAATAAATCAAAGGGTTATTATACACAACACAGTCGTTTAAACGTCTTGAAAAGCATCGTCATTCAACCCATATAATCATTTTTAAATTGAACCAATTCTATGAGCATTCAAGCCACCATTAAAACCAACAAAGGGGATATTCATTTAGATCTGTTTGCCGATCAAACACCAGTTACCGTAGCCAGTTTTGTTAATTTAGCCAAAAAGGGTTTTTATGATGACCTCAGTTTTCATCGGGTGATTCCGAATTTTATGATTCAGGGAGGCTGTCCCATTGGCACCGGAACAGGTAATCCCGGCTATCGCTTTGAAGATGAGATTGTGCCGGACTTAAAACATGATAAACCGGGTATTTTGTCGATGGCCAATGCCGGTCCCGGCACCAACGGCAGTCAGTTTTTTATTACCCATTTAGCCACACCGCATTTGGATGGTAAGCACACCGTATTCGGTGCAGTTCAGTCAAGTTCGGATATGGACGTGGTGAATCAAATTGAAGGCAATGATGAGATTAAAACCATTGAGGTCAGCGGTGATGTGGATGCCTTATTGGAATCGCAGGCTGACCGTGTGCAAGAATGGAATCAACACCTTTAACTGTTTTCTGATATCGGGTTATTCTGATTAGCTGTGAATGGTTGGATGATTGTCTGAGAAAGTGGGTGTTTTTTTCTTTCTGACCAGTTTCGGTAACCGAATCAAACCGTTAAACAACAAACTGAAAAGTACGCCGCCCAATAGTCCATACAGCCATGACCACAGATTAATCGGCATCCCGGGGGTAAAATTACGGGCAGTGCCTTTGACCAAATCAAGTCGAAAATGGCTGATGAAATAAGGGATGGTATACCACAAAGGTTTGGTTTCATATATAACCGCTTCTTTGGCTAAACGGTCGCTGGCTTGAATCAGTTCATTTATTTGCTGGGCAGAATCAGCAATCACGGGATCGGCATTTTCGCTTAAACGTTTGATGTAGGCGGATATGTCACCGTTAAAATGGCGGTCTGCCAACATTTGATATTCAGCGATTTGTTGTTTTTGCGAGTCCACAAAGCCGCCGATACGTTGGGTGTATTGGTCAATAAATTGAGGTAATTGTAGAAACAGAATCACCCCAAAAGCAAAACAAATTTTATCCAAAAGATTTTTTAGCATCCCAGTATTATAACAGCGGACATAAAAAAACCGGCAACAGCGCCGGTTTTTTTAAAAGAGACCGTTGTAAATCTATAAATTTATAAACACATCGATAAAGCGCTGACAAATTCATCTAAATCGTCCTCAGTTTTGGTTTCCGTGACGCACAATAACAGGCATTGACCCAGTTCGGGGTAGGCATCGGAAATATTAACACCGGCCACATAGCCTTTGGCCGCCATATCGGCAATGATGTCATCCGCTGAACGCTCAACCTGAACCACAAACTCGTGAAAACCCCTGTCGTTAAACAATACTTTAAGTCCCTTAACATCAGCTAATTTATCTTTGAGTTTTTGGGTGTTTTGGATACAGTGAGCGGCCACATTGCGCAATCCATTGGAACCTAACAAGGCCATATAAATGGTTGAGGCTGTTACCATTAAACCCTGATTGGTACAAATGTTGGAGGTGGCTTTGGCACGACGAATATGTTGCTCACGGGCCTGGTAAGTGAGGGCAAATCCCGGGTTATCATCAAGATCCGTGGTCATGCCAACGATACGACCGGGCATCTGTCTGACAAACTGTTGCTTGCAGGTTAAAAAGCCATAATAGGGTCCGCCAGAAGACAACGGCACGCCCATGGATTGGCCTTCACCGCAACAAATATCCACACCGTTTTCACCCCATTGACCGGGCGCGGTGAGCAATGCCAGACTGATGGGATTCACTACACCAATGGCCATTGCCTTGTTTTCATGGGCCCAATCGGTGAGCGCATGAACGTCTTCATAGCGGCCAAAATAGTTCGGTTGGGGGATCACCAAAGCCGTGATGTCTTCACCACTGAAACGGGCTAAATCTTGCAGGTTAATTAAGCCGGTGTTCGGATCAAAGTGAACGGATTCCAGTGTGATTTGCTGGTTGTGCACAATATTATGGGCCACTTGTTTATACACGGGGTTAAGTGTGTCAGGCACCAGTACCCGCTTGGATTTGCTTTTACGGTTTGCACGAACTGCCATTAAAATGGCTTCTGCCAAAGCCGAAGCACCGTCATACATTGAGGCGTTGGATACGTCCAGGCCGGTCATGTGGGCAATCATACTTTGGTATTCGTAGATAACCTGTAAAGTCCCCTGAGAAACCTCGGCCTGGTAAGGTGTATAAGCGGTATAAAATTCACCGCGGGTGGCCACTTGCCAAACCGCCGCCGGAATATGGTGTTCATAAGCGCCCGCACCGGCAAAGCACTTTGGTGTGCCGTCTTTTTTGGCCAATGCCGAAACTTTTTTAACCACCGCCATTTCCGGCAGTCCATCGTCTAATTGGTCCAGTTTAGACGACCACAGTTCTTTGGGAATTTCATCAAACAAATCATCTATGTTGGCCACACCAATGGTGTCCAACATGGCTTTGATGTCTTCCTGTGTGTGGGGAATAAAAGGCATAATAAATTTACTCTTCGTCTTCGATACTGTTGCGGTAATCTTCAGCGCTTAACAAACTGTCCAATTCACTGTCATCGGCAATTTCAAGCACAAAAATCCAGCCGTCATCATAAGGTGAGTCGTTGATTAATTCCGGATTGTCTTCCAATGCTTCATTAACTTCAACGATGGTACCACCAAGTGGGGCGTACAGGTCCGAAGCGGTTTTGACTGACTCCACCACACCACATTCGTCTTCCTGGGCATACGTCTCATCCATTTCCGGTAACTCAACGAACACAATGTCGCCCAATTGTTCCTGGGCAAACTCTGTGATACCGACGCGGTAGCGCTTGTCTTCAATTTTTTCTAACCATTCATGGCTGGCTGTGTAAGACAGATTATCAGGTACATAACTCATAATTTTATTCCTCTATTAATGATTGACCGTTCCTAACAAAAGGTGGTTTAACCACCCGACAGGGAAGTTGTTTTTTTCGGATTTGAACTTCAAGCATATCGGTTTTTAATGACGCGGGAATTCGGGCCAGGGCGATGGCGGTATCGGTGGTGGGTGAATAACCGCCACTGGTGATGATGCCGACTTCATGATTGTTGTCCAACAAGGTTTGACCATGGCGTAAAATACCGCGTCCGCCCAACACCAAACCGACCAGTCGTTCGGTGGGCCCTTGTTCTCGTTGTGACTGAATCACATCACCACCGATAAAATCATAATTATTTTTACGCACCGACCAGGCCAAACCGCAATTAATCGGTGAAATGGACTCATCCATATCCTGGCCGTATAAATGCAGGCCGGCTTCCAATCGTAAGGTGTCGCGCGCACCAAGACCACAAGGTTGAACCCCTGCGTCCAGCAGATTCTGCCAAAAATCAGCTGCTGTTGCTGCCGGCAACAGGATTTCAAAACCATCTTCGCCGGTATAGCCGGTGCGACCGATAAATAAATCATTGGATTCAATGGATCTGAATTTCTTTAACTGGGTTAAATCACAATCAATCCTTTCGTTCAGTATTTGTTCGCTGCCCGGTCCCTGAACCGCAATAATGGCTAAATCAGATTGTTCCTTTACGTTGACCTGATAAGATTTGGCATGATGATTGATCCAGGACAGGTCTTTTTCGCGGGTGGCGGCATTCGAAATAATGCGGTATTGCTTGTCTGATTGCTTATAGACAATTAAATCGTCTATAACACCACCCTGGTGATTGAGCATGGTGCTGTATAACGCCTGATTGTTGGTGATTTTTTTAATGTCACCGGCCAACAGCATATACAGAAAATCGGTGGCCTCAGGGCCTTCAACATCAATCACCGTCATATGAGAGACATCAAACACGCCACTTTGGCGACGAACCGCGTGATGTTCTTCAATTTGAGAGCCATAATTGATGGGCATTTGCCAGCCGCCAAAATCAACCATTTTGGCACCGGCATCTAAGTGCGCTTGATACAAACTTGTTTTATTCATTCTTCCTTTTTCGACCGCTTACATTCGTATCGGGTCGCATAAAAATTGATTGCAAAAATTCCAGTCGAACTATACTCTATAGGGCTTATTAACTGCAACCAAAGTTTAACATAATGGCAAGAATTTACACCCGAAGCGGCGATGGCGGGCAAACCGGTTTGGCCAATGGCACCCGTATCGATAAGCAAGACCAATTAATGGAAGCCATCGGTGATATTGATGAACTGAATGCCCATGTGGGATTAATCCGTGCGGATCAACCCGGCGCAGACATTGATCAGCAATTGGCGATGATTCAGCATCAATTGTTTGATGTCGGCGCACAAGTGGCCCAATACAAGGACAATCCCATTAAATCGCATCATATCAAACAGTTGGAACATTGGATTGATGCACACCAAACCGAGTTGCCGCCCATTAAGCAATTTATTCTACCGGCGGGAAACCGCATCGGCAGCCATGTGCATTTAGCCCGCAGTATTTGTCGCCGGGCCGAACGTCACACTTGGTTGGCCGCTAATCGTCACACAATAGAACCAGAAGTGATGCAATATTTAAATCGTTTATCTGATTACTTGTTTGTTTTAGGTCGACGATTAAATGCGGGAGATGAAGTCTTCTGGCAACCGGGCACTTAATCACATTATGAAGGTATCATTAAAAATGACAATTTCAGACAATAATCTGACCAATTACTGATTTTTTGCCTTAAATCAAAGATTTATGTAGATTTAGTGGAGAATATGATAAAATTTATACTTTCAATCTAAAACGAGAGGAATCGTCTATGAAAAAACTACTCATTGGTTTATCGTTGTCGGCTTTAGCAGGCACGGCGTTAGCACAAGAATTCGATGATCGTTGGCGCTTATCACCAACCATAAATTTCACCGCCACTGACGGCGAAAAAAATATTGAATCACAATTTGGTGTGGGCCTGGGTATTGGTAAATTTATTAATCCGAACTGGAGCCTGGACTTTGAAATTGACCACGCCCGATTTGCCAATGAACCAAGTCCGGGTTCGATGAAACAAACCGGTTACGGTTTGATGGCACGTTATCATTTTAATCAAGGCGACAGTTTACGTCCTTTTATCGCCATGGGTGCCGGTTTATTAAATCATGACGGTCAGGTACCACGCGTGAGTTCTGACGACTGGATGCTGAACTTAGGTGTGGGTATCCGTAAAAACATAAATGATCGTATTGATTTTATGAGTGAAGTTAAATACCGTTTGGACACCGATGATTATACCGGTACCGCCAGCAGTTATGATGATTACATATTCTCAATGGGTGTCAGTATTGCCCTGGGTGAAGCCCGTCAGGCGCCAGTGGCTGAACCAGTTGAACCGGCACCACAATTAGATTCTGACGGTGATGGTGTCAGTGATCAGATGGACCGTTGTCCAAATACACCGGCCGGTGTTGAAGTGGATGAGTATGGTTGTCCGATTACCGATGGTGATGATGACAACGACGGTGTACCCAATTCTCGGGATAAATGTCCTGACACACGCGCCGGCGCGGTGGTAGACAAGGACGGCTGTGAAGTCCAGGTGGTGATTGAATTACAAGGTGTTCACTTTGATTTTGACAAAGCCACTTTGCGTCCTGAGTCGATTAAGATTTTAGATGCAGCTGTGAAAACCATGGGTGAGCACGGTACGATTTTAGTTGAAGTGGCCGGTCATACCGATTCAATCGGTACTGAAAGTTATAATCAGGATTTATCTGAACGCCGTGCCAAAGTGGTTTATGACTATCTGGTGGATCATGGCATTGACCCTGATCGCATGACCTGGAAAGGTTACGGTGAAAACAGCCCGATTGCCACCAATGAAACCGAAGAAGGGCGTCAACGCAACCGACGCACAGAATTACAAATTCAAAATTAATGAATTGATTATTCTGTCCAATAAAAAGGCCGCTTTAACAGCGGCCCCAGGCTAATGACAAACCCCTGTTTTTTTCAGGGGTTTGTTGCTTTTAGGCCTTTT
>CAZLAW010000010.1:19552-29272 GCA_964557625.1 uncultured Marinicella sp. | reverse complement strand
AAAGTGAATGAAGTCCCAAGAACACACCTTTATAATTAATCAGGTGGTGTTTCTTATTAACATCATTTAAATATGAGTCGGTGTGTTTTAAGGTTTGATTGGAATGGTTTTCGTATTAAGATACGTCTTTCTTAAACCATGATAAGCTTTTGACCATGCGTACGACCCAATTTCACCTTGTGACCCGCAAGGAAACCCCGCAAGATGCCGAAATTATTTCTCACCAACTGATGATTCGGGCCGGTTTAATCCGTAAGCTCGGTGCCGGTTTGTACACCTGGTCGCCATTGGGATTTCGGGTGTTGCGCAAGGTGGAGCAGATTATTCGTGAAGAAATGGATGCCTCGGGCGCACTGGAAATGTTAATGCCGGCGGTGCAACCGAAAGAGTTATGGGAAGAAACCGGACGCATTGCGGATTTTGGCGGCCAGTTACTGGCGATAAAGGACCGAGCCGAACGGGATTACTTTTTTGGTCCCACCCATGAGGAGGTCATCACTGAATTTGTTCGGGATGAAATCACCTCTTATAAACAATTACCAATCAATTTTTATCAGATTCAGACCAAATTCCGGGATGAAATCAGACCGCGATTCGGTGTCATGCGGTCACGCGAATTTATCATGAAAGATGCCTATTCTTTTCATTTGACCGCAGAATCCCTGGATGAAACCTACCGCTTAATGGAACAAACATACACCAGTATATTAAGCCGAATCGGGCTGGATTTTCGCTGTGTATTGGCCGATTCCGGTGCCATCGGTGGCTCCGGATCACAGGAATTTCATGTGATTGCCGACAGTGGTGAAGATGCCATTATGTATTCAGACAGCGGTGACTATGCCGCCAATATTGAAAAATGTGAAGCGGTTAGTTTGATCGAAGAACGTGCCGAGCCACAACAAGAACTTGAGCAAGTGGCGACACCGAACCAGAAAACCATTGACCAGGTGGCGGCGTTTTTAGACATTAAGGCAGAGCAGATGGTGAAGACTTTATTGGTGGAAGGGGTTGACGGCCCGGTTGCTTTGGTAGTGCGTGGTGATCATCACTTGAGTGAGGTCAAAGCGGCACATTTACCGGAAGTGGCCACACCTTTACGGTTTTTGGATGATAAAGAAGTGCGGGAACTGACCGGTTGTGATGTGGGTTCGATTGGGGTGAAAGATTTAAACTGTCCGATTATAGTGGATTTAACCGTGGCCAACATGAGTGATTTTGTCTGTGGGGCCAATAAAGATGACCACCACATCACCGGTGTTAATTGGCATCGAGATACGGATTTTCAGCAAAAGGCAGATATCCGTGAAGCCCAGGTCGGTGATCCCAGCCCCGATGGTCAGGGCACATTAAAACAAGCCCGTGGTATTGAAGTGGGCCATATATTTCAATTGGGTGATAAATACTCTAAAGCCATGAACGCGGTGGTATTGGATGAAACCGGGCGATCACAAGCCTTACAAATGGGTTGTTACGGCATGGGTGTGTCACGTCTGGTGGCAGCAGCGATTGAACAGCGCCATGACAATAAAGGTATTATCTGGCCGGCATCGTTAGCACCTTTCCAGGTCGCCATTTTGCCCATGAATTATCAAAAATCAGTGCAGGTCAAACGCACCGCTGATGAACTTTATGAAAAACTGACAAAAGTCGGTTACGAAGTGATTTTGGATGATCGTAAAGTGCGTCCGGGTTTTATGCTGTCTGATTTTGAGTTATTGGGCATTCCACACCAGGTGATTATCGGTGATAGATCGTTGGATGAAGGCTATGTGGAATACCGACACCGGGAAAAAATGGAAAAACAAAAAATTGAGCATGCTAAAATATTCGATTTCCTACAACAAGAAATCAGCTTATGAGCCAAAAAATCGGAAATTCATTAAAGGACTCGGCTCTATTTTTAAAACATGCCATTAAACATCCATTGCAGGTGGGTTATTTACTACCCTCCTCACCCTGGTTAATTGAAGAAATTGCAGCCACTGCAGATTTAGCGGGCAAAAAAAGGATTATAGAGCTCGGCCCCGGTACCGGTGGCACCACCAAAGGTTTATTGGCGGCCATGGATGAGGATGCTGAACTGATTACGGTTGAAATCAACCCTAAATTTATTGCCCACATAAAAAAGACCATTGATGATAAACGCCTGCACATTGATGCCAGTGGCGCTCAGAACCTCAGTGAGATAATTGCCAGGCGTGATTGGCCCCATGTGGATGTGATTGTCTCTGGTATACCTTTTACCACCTTGCCCAAGGGTATGGATGCTGAAATTATGCAGGCCATACACACCACCTTAAAACCCGGTGGGGTATTTTTGGCCTATCAGTTGCGTGATCATGTCAGTGGTTTGGCGGCACCTTGTTTTGGTGAGCCAAGTGAGAAAAAGGTCACCTACAAAAACTTCCCGCCGATGAAAATATACACCTGGCGAAAAAACTTAAATGGCCAATAAACCACACCATTTGTTGCTTTCCTGAGCCTTTAAACACGCTTTAAAACTTATTTTTATATATTTGGGCAGCGTTTGGGTTGATGTTTTCCCAACAATTAATACTTTCAGCGACCACTGTTTTTGGCTACAATCTTTAAACTAATTATTCGCATTTAGGTTCCATGACTGCCAAGCTGCTAAAAAATAAAGATTTAGGTCTGTTTATTACAACCTTGTTGATGACATTGATGGCTTTTTTTGCCAGTGGCCAATGGCTGTGGGCGCTATTGATGGTCAATGTATTGGCCTTGTTCGGTTTTTTGTTCACCTTGCCTTTTATATATGAGCGTTACGATAACCACATGTCACATCAGGTTGACTGGTTGGTACCGCTGGCAGCGGCGGGCTTTTTAGCCATTGGCTTTTGGTTTATTCAGACGGTCAATGAAGCGTTGATGGTGTCCTTGTGGTTGGTCTGGGTATTGGCCATATCAATCTTTAAACAACTGAAACCCAAAGAAACCGCACTGATTGTGGCTGTACCGGCACTGAGCTTATTGGCGTTATTTATTATTTTACCCGGCCCTGAGATGCATGTCAGCCGGCCTTTTATGTTCGCTTTTGTTTTGCTGATTTCCGCCCTGGCGATGGTGGCAGCGAAATTATTTATTTATGATGCTGCGGTTGTCGAAGAGAAAAAAACGGAGCCGTTGCCCGACAGCATTGCCAAACAAATTCGACGGGCTGAGGAAGCCAAAAAACAGAGCCGGCAACTGAAAGAAGAGGTGAAAGAACTCAAGGTCAAATTGTCTGCGGCGGAAATGGCAAAAATGGAATTTTTAGCCACCATGAGTCATGAAATCCGGACGCCACTCAATGGTATCGTGCCGCTGTTAGACATCGTTATGGACACGGAGCTGAATGATTTTCAGAAAGATTACCTCAGTACGGCGCATACCTCGGCCACGCAAATGCAGAAACTCATCGATGACTTATTGGATTATTCGAAAGTCGAAGCCGGTAAACTGACCATCGAAATGACCGCCCTGAAAGTGCGTAAGGTGATTGAAGAGGTGCTCGATAATTTAAGTGCTTCGGCAGAACGCAAAGGGCTTGAGATTGAAACCGACATTGATGATCAAATCAGCCCTTTATTGCGCGGCGATCCAATTCGTTTGCGTCAGGTACTCACTAATTTAGTGTCCAATGCGATTAAATTTTCAGATCACGGCACCATCACCATTAAAGCTAAAAAAGTCAAAAACTATGCCAGTAAAGAACTGATTCGCTTTGTGGTCAAAGATGAAGGTATTGGCATCAGTGATGATCAGCAGGATAAATTGTTTAATGCGTTCACCCAGGGCGATAATTCATCCACCCGTAAGTTTGGCGGTACCGGTTTGGGATTAACCATCAGCCAAAAAATTGTGGATTTATTGAAAGGTAAAATGGGTGTTGAATCCAAAAAAGGCCTGGGCAGTACCTTTTGGTTTGAAATTCCTTTTGCTAAATCAGTGAATGACACCGCCTCTGATGAATCTGAAATCAGTCAGTATCAGGCTGTTTTAATCAACACCAACCCGGTTTTATTTAAACGATTAACGGCTGATTTGGAACATGCCATGGTCAAAGTACAAAGTTCTTTGAATTATCAACATGCCATGTCACGTATTCAAGCCTCCCGTGGTATCAGAGATCACAATCACACCCTGTTATTTATTGATTTTGATACCAATGCCAAGACTTTCCGTCAAATTTTGACACTGGTCGAAAAAGGTGACATGAATGACATTTGGATTTGTGCGGTGACCAAGTCAGAACACATCGCCGGGGTGAAACAATATAAAAATATTCAGGTCATTAAAGCCGATCAGGACATTGAAATGATTATCCGGGAATTTGAACGCCGCTATTACCCGGAAGAAGTCGCTGAAACCGAGGATAAAGCGCAACAGGAGGTCGGTGCGGTCAGTGAGGATGGGTCACAGTCGAATACATTAACCCGCCAAAAACTGGACCAAATTTCTAAAACCGTGTTATTGGTGGAAGACAATGAAGTGAATTTAAAGGTGGCCCAGAAACTAATCGATTATATTGGTTTCCCCTTTGATGTGGCTGAAAACGGTATGCAGGCACTGGAAAAAGCGAAAAAAACCCGCTACCGTTTAATTCTGATGGATTGCCAAATGCCGGTGATGGACGGTTACCACAGCACCCGACGTATCCGCCGCTATGAAGAAGAAAACAATTTACCGCACACGCCGATTATCGCCATGACCGCCAATGCCATGCTGGGCGACAAAGAAAAGTGTTTAGAAGCCGGCATGGACGATTATATGTCGAAACCGCTGAACCGCTATTTGCTCGAAAAAACCCTGAAAAAATGGGATCCTTTTGCCAACAGTGATGCGGTTAAAGCGGAGCAGCCGATTGAATCCGATGCGGCGTTAAAAGACATCAATCCGAAATGGCTGAATGTTAAAGCGCTGGCTGAAATTAAAGAATTTATGGGGGAAGAAACCGATGATTTGCTGAATTTATTTCAGCAGGAAACACCGGCCATGATGACAAAACTAAAGGCATTGTACCAGGACATGGATTTGGAACAAGCCAGACAAATGGCACATACCCTTAAGTCCACCGGTGCCAACATCGGTGCCACCGGCTTTAGTCATTTTTGTAAAAAAATGGAAGCGGCCGCAATCGCTAAAGACGCGGATGATGTGAAAGACAGCATCACTAAAGTGGTTAAATCCTATCAATTGACAACCGCAGAAATTCAAAAATATCAAAATATTCAGAATTCTTCAGATTAAAACATCATTTCCCTTGAGTCGTTGCCTGTGCGCGTGTACATTGTGCTATTTTATTTTGTGTGCAAGCCATTTATGTTGAGATTTTTGACGGGTGTTTCTTGCCTGTTGTTGATGCAGTTCGCAGTGGCTGAAAAAACGGATTCTGATCAAACACTTGAACAAGATCAGATTGCAGAACAATCAGCAGAATTAGCCCCGATTCAGGTCACCGCTTCACGTTTGGCCAGTAGCACGAACGACAGTGAGCGCGCGGTCACTGTGGTTACCCGCGCTGATATCCAGAATAAGCCCAACACCCTGTTGCCGGATTTATTACGCAATGAAACCGGTGTTTATATTCAGCAAACCACACCCGGTCAGGGTATTCCGATTATCCGCGGTTTGAAAGGCTCACAAAACCTGCATTTGGTTGACGGCATGCGGGTTAACACCGCTTTTTTCCGTAATTCACCGAACCAGTATTTTGCCTTAATTGATCCGTTTATGACTGAGCAGATTGAGGTAGTTCGTGGCCCCGGTTCAGTATTATACGGTGGTGATGCGCTGGGCGGGGTGGTGAATGTGATTACCCATACCCCGGATTTTACGGGTAGCCATTGGCAAACTGAAGGCCAGCTGGTCGGTATTTATAACAGTGCTGATGAGCAATGGCTCAGCCATATCAATGTGGATACCGGCAATGATACAGTGGCCACCAGCTTAGGCTTGAGTTATCAGGACACCGGCGGGCGCACCACCGGCAGTGGCGAAACCATCCCTTTCACCGCTTATACCGCACGGGCGGCCAATAATAAGTGGGTTTACACGATTAATGACCAACATCAGCTTTTGTTTGATATGCAGTATCTGCGTCAGCCTGCGACGCCACGGGTGGATGATCTGGTGGCCGGCTTTGGCCAAAGCGAACCGGATTCTCAGGTTTTTTTATTCAGCCCCAATGAACGTTATTTTGTTCATTTGAACTATCAAAATTCTGCAGCCACCGCCTGGTACGACCGTGCCGATTGGCACCTGGCCTGGCAAAAAATTGTCGATGGCCGGATTAAACAAGGTTTTAACAGTGATCGTGTGACCACCGAACAAAACGCCAGTGAATTGTGGGGGTTTCAAATGGATTTAGATAAATCAGTCGGCTCCGGGCAATGGGTCTATGGATTTGAACGCTATCAAGACACCATCAGCAGCGCCAAACAGAAAACCCGGGACAACGAGATTACACAACAAGAGCCGCGTTTTCCAGATCAGTCTGTGATGAAACACTGGGCTGTCTACGCGGACTATCATCATCAAATTGGTCAGCATCAATTATCTGCCGGAAGCCGCTACAGCGATTACACAATTGATTTAAACAGCCCACAAATCAGCGATGATACATTACAGTTATCCGATTTGACCTGGCAACTGGGCTGGTTGTATGCCCTCACCGACAATGACCGTTTGTTCGCCAATTTCAGTCGTGGTTTCAGACCACCCAATATTTTTGATTTGGGTCAGGTGGGCGATCGGCCCAATAACCGGTTTAATGTGGTCAATGCCGATGTCAAACCTGAAACTGTGCACACGCTGGATTTTGGTTATAAACACGCCGGCAACGGCTGGCAAGCCGAAACGGCGTTGTTTATGTCCGATTATAATGACGTCATTGCTTCAACCTTAACCGGTGAAACCACCGAATCAGGCCGGGACATTGTGCAATCACAAAACATCGGTGAAGTCCGGATCTGGGGACTGGAAGCCCAGTTTAACCGGTACTTTGACGGTGGTGGTCACCTGTATGCGCATTTAACCTATACCTACGGTGAGCAAACCGAAGAAGATGATAAAGAACCGGCGGATCGCATTCCCCCTGCATTTGGGGTGGTGGGCTATCAGTGGCCTTTATCAGTCAACGTACACTGGCGACAACAACTCCGCTATGCCGCTAATCAGGACCGCTTGAGTGGCCGTGATGTGCGTGATGCCCGCATTAATCCCTTGGGTACAGGCGGCTTTGTGGTATATGATAGCCACCTGACATGGCAGGCCGGTTTGCAAACCACCGTGCGTGTCGGTATTGAAAATCTGTTTGATAAAAAATACCGTGAACATGCTTCAGGTTTGGATGCCGCCGGCCGTAATTATCACGCGTCAATTTTTTATGAGTTTTAACCGTCACTATGCTAATTTTTGAAAAATCAAAACCCGGCCGCAGTGCCTGGGCGCAATCTTTGGATGAACTGGATGTCAGTGATTTAATTCCCAAAGCTTATCAACGCGATGTACGCTTAGGTATGCCGCAAGCCAGTGAGTTGGATGTGGTCAGGCATTACACCCAACTGAGTCAAAAGAACTTTTCCATAGAGACCAATTTCTATCCTTTGGGCTCATGTACCATGAAGTACAACCCCAAAGTGTGTAACACCCTGGCAATGCGTGAAGAATTTTTATCACGTCATCCACTGGCGCATGATTCATTGTCACAAGGCTATTTAGAATGTATGTACAACCTGCAAAATATTCTGCAGGCAGTCACCAATATGGCCGGTGTGTCGTTAACACCGATGGCCGGTGCCCAGGGCGAGCTGGCCGGTGTGGCCATGATTAAAGCCTACCACGATGATCGCGGTGACAGCGCACGCAATGAAATTATCGTGCCGGACGCCGCCCATGGCACCAACCCGGCCACCGCCATGATGTGTGGTTATAAAGTCAAAGAAATCCGCACCGATAAAGACGGCAATGTCGATATGGAAGCGTTAGAAGCGGCATTAGGACCCCAGACAGCCGGTATAATGCTGACTAACCCCTCCACCCTGGGGGTGTTTGAAACCCACATTAAAGACATCGCCGATAAAGTACATGCCGCCGGCGGCTTGTTGTATTACGACGGCGCCAACCTGAATGCCATTTTAGGCAAAACCAACCCCGGTATTATGGGTTTTGATGTGATTCACATGAATTTGCATAAAACCTTCTCCACGCCCCATGGCGGTGGCGGTCCCGGTTCCGGTGCCATCGGTGTCGGCAAACGCCTGTTACCTTATATGCCGGTGCCCTATGTGGGTAAAGACGATCAAGGTTATCATTTTATCGATGAGAAAAAAGCCCCCAAAACCATCGGTCGTTTATCCGCCTTTGCCGGTAATGCCGGGGTGAATCTGCGCGCTTATGTGTATTCCTTATTACTGGGTAAACAGGGCATGCAACGGGTCAGTGAGTTCGCCACCTTAAATGCCAACTACCTGATGAAAAGGCTGCAAGACAAAGGCTTCCAATTGGCCTTTAAAAACCGCCGTGCCAGTCATGAGTTTATTATCACCCTGAAACGACAAGCCCGCGAACTGGGGCTGCTGGCATCCGATTTGGCCAAAGGTCTGCTTGATAAAGGCATGCACGCACCCACGGTTTATTTCCCCTTATTGGTGGCGGAGTGTTTATTGATTGAACCGACGGAAACGGAATCCAAAGAAACCCTGGATGCGTTTGTTGAGGCTATGGCTGAGATTTTAGCGCAAGCCGAAGACGACATTGAGGTGTTGAAAAAAGCACCTTACACCACACCGGTGCGGCGTTTGGATGAAGTCAAAGCGGTTAAAGAGCCGAATGTGGTCTGGGATATAGGGTAATGTTCTTGGGACTTCATTCACTTTTGTATTTGTTATTTAGCGTGTCAAAAGTGAAAGCGGCCACGGCGAACATATCTTTTAATTTCGCACGAATGACGCCATTCATACAAGGCTTCTTTGACTCCGTCAAAACAGCCATGTATTCATTGGCTATTCTCTTCGCCTCTGATTGGCCTCCACGGATGGAGGTCTGTCGCGTGAGCTTGGAGCGGAAGCGACCGCTCGCTCACGGCCTTAACGGACATTCCGTCACGCTTCTTCGCCTACGGCGAAACCGCATGACTTCATTTGCCTGGCCTAACCGGCTCGACGGGTCAATCTGCGGAGCAGATTTCTGATGGCTGATCCGACATTCCGGGGCCCGAAGCAGTTAATGAAGGCTTTTCAATGGACCATACAGGGCTTTAAAAGTGCTTACAAAGTCGAAGCCAGTTTCCGCCTGGAGGTCTGGCTTTTTCTGGTTTTATTGCCGGTGGCGGTTTGGCTGGCGCAAACCCCCGGACAGTTGTTTCTGCTGATTGGCAGCGGCTTACTGGTTTTGCTGGTGGAGTTGATTAATTCCGCCATCGAAGCGGTGGTGGATCTGGTGGTTGGCGCCAAGCAGCATCCTTTAGCCGGCCGTGCCAAAGATGTGGGTTCTGCGGCGGTGTTTCTGGCGTTATGTATCTATGGTCTGGCGTGGTTGCTGGTGGTGTACCAACGATTTCTTGCTTGAGTTATCCTCGACGAAAGCTAAGCATTATTTTTTCATTTTTTTGCATAGCTGTTGAGCGCTACATGACGATAAAAATCATTCGGATGTTGTGAAATGTGACGCGCTGCATGTTTTTTTTTGCGAGTATGCTAATATATAAAGGTTTCA
>CAZLAW010000010.1:0-19452 GCA_964557625.1 uncultured Marinicella sp. | reverse complement strand
TGGCGTTCTGATGGTACGGCCGATGGCACCACGACTGCCGGTTCGAATATATTCTATACGACACCACTGGTGCAACGGGGAGATTTGATTTTTGCGCGTGGTGGTTATCAGGGTGGTAATTTAATTGTGATGGGTGAACAGGGGATTGCTGAGTATGTCAATCATTTGAATCAATCAACTTCCGGTAACTCAACAGTCGGATTGGCCTGCGGTTTTAGTATTCATGATGTTATTTATTCAAGTCGAACGACCTTCGGTCAACACACCTTAACTCGAATCAGACCGGGTAATAATGTTGACTACACCCCCGAATTACCACAAGGTTTTGAATTATGGCCCGAACGCGTGTGGTTTTATGAAGATACCTGCTTTTTCCACATTGATACCTATATTCAATCGGGTGATATTTTGGTGATACCTAAGGAAGGTAATCATTATTTCCTGGGTGAGCAGTTGGGCTACAGTGAAGTCAATTTTCTAACCCGATTCAAAGACCATTATTATTTAATGGCAGAAGATGAAGATCGTCAAAACCATATTGTTAAACTGTCTTTGGATTTAGGCACTGTGGTGGAACAGGTTGAGTTTGATTACTACGCAATTGGTAGTCTTACAGTCAGTGATGATTATCTGATTGCCTATACCCATTCAGGGCCCGCCGCTTCACCGCCAGCCTGGAAAACCAGCTATTTTGATGAAAACCTGAATGAAATCTCCAGTTTAGGTGGTCCCTTTACCGATGTGCCGCAAATTTACCCTCGTGATGGCGGTGAAACGGTGGTGATTAACCAATATAACAATGGTTTGAACCTAAAAACCCTGACCACAGATATCACCAACCAATCGCCCGGCTTAGATTTACACCAGAATGAGCTGATTGATGTTATAACGGATAAGGACCAGACCGAAACCTATGCATTGATTAAAGATTTACGCAGTGGTCAGTCAGCCATTAAAACACTGGATGCGATGCCTGATATGGGTTCTTTAAGCGTCGGCAACTGGTTGCATCCCAATTATCAAAGCCAGGGCATGAGTATTGTTGAGGGTTTGCGCGATGATGGTAGCCGCTATCTGTTTGTTGTTTTCGTATTGTTCCGCGATGGACAGCCTTTGTGGTTGGGTGGCGCCGGTGACATTAATTACCCCCAACCGACAATGGACATTGAATTGGGCGCATACAGTGGTCTGGGGTTGTGGCAACCCGACACCCAGGCCATTGGCGAGAAGTTTGCCGATGTCACCTTAAGCATGAGCGGCTGTCATAAAATGCTGATGAACTTTGTCACCGTTGACGGACAGACATTTAGCCTTGAATTACAGCGGATGGTGAACAATAACATTAATGTTTACTGCAAAGATTAATCACCAATGACCCACTTTGGGCATGGAGGCCCAGGGTTCTTTTTTCGGTAAGGGTTCGCCTTTCTGTAACAGTTCAATGGAGATATTATCAGGACTGCGGACAAAGGCCATGTGGCCATCCAGCGGCGGTCGGTTAATGGTGATGCCGGCATCCATCAGTCGCTGACAGACTTCGTATATGTCATCCACTTCATAAGCGATATGACCAAAATTTCGACCTTCATCATAATCGCCACCATCCCAGTTATAGGTGAGTTCAATTTGTGCATCCTCATCACCGGGGGCGTGTAAAAAAACCAAGGTAAAGCGGCCTTCTTCCACGTCTTTGCGGCGGGATTCAACCAGGCCAAGGTGTTTTACATAGAAGTCCAGGGATTCTTCTAAATCAGAAACCCGAACCATGGTGTGTAGGTATTTCATGATATCTCAATGGTGTAATGGTTATTGTTATATCGGGTTAAACGTTTATTTTTCAAGCTAAACCGATTCTGAACGGTTCAGATAGAATTCATCTCAATCCGATAAATTAGACAGTAATCGTTTCAGGAGCACACCATGAAAAAGTTAACTATAATCAGCGTTTTAACACTGATTGGCTTGAGTTTAAGCGTTTCGGCCGGTCGTTATGATATCCGACAATCGATCAATCGCGATGCGCACAGTGCGGTTAAGGGTATCCACGATCAAAACAGACAGGCACAACGGCCTACCTCAAACAAGGTTTATAAGAAGCATGGTCACAACAAACACCGTCCTAATGGTCAATCCGGTTATAACCATGACTATCGTGGCAACCGTCATTTTGATGATTCTTATGTGGTCACAAAACCCAGATACTCAAAATCCTACGGTGACAAACACCACCGTTCATACAGCTACGGTGACTGGCGTCATGACAGTCGCCGTTATCGTAAACACTGGCGACATTACGGCCACACCTATTATCATTACAAACCCTATCGCTATGATCGCTACCGTTATCGACCGTTGCGTGGCTTAGGTCACTATTATGATCGAATCGGTTATGGCTATGGGCACTGGCATGAGGGTTATTGGTGTGATATTTATCATGAACCACACTTTTATATCAGTTATTACAGTCATTATCCTTACCACAACGGCTGGCGCTTTGGTGACGGTGACTTTGGTATATGGTTCCGATTTTAATGAAACCAGCGCTCTTTAAAAAAGGCGTCTTTGGGCGCTTTTTTATGCTACCTCTTGAGATATTAGGGTTTTCGTGAGATTCTTAATTTATTTGAGAACAGTTATGAAAACAGAAACTGAATTTAATCAGGCGTTTGTGGTACAGGTTACCTTGCCGGTGCAATGGGGTGATATGGACGCCTTTGATCATGTCAATAATACCATGTATTTCCGTTACTTCGAAACCGCACGGTTGGCCTATTTTGAGCATTTGGATTTATTGAAAACCATGCAACAAGATCAAATCGGACCGATTCTGGCGGAAACGGCCTGCCGCTTTAGACGACCGTTAACTTATCCCGACACCATCCGCGTGGGTGCCTCGGTGATTGAAAACCACCCATATGGTTTTCTGATGCAGTACGGCATTTACAGTGAAACCCAACAGGCCGTGTGCAGTGACGGCAGTGGTCGGATTGTGCTGTTGGATTATCAATCCGGGCAAAAAGTGAAGCCGGATAAAAACATGCTTAAACGAATACACAGGCTGCAAAAATCAAGTTAAAATAAATGCATGGAAGAGATTAACCCTTCGATGTTTATTGCCGCCACCTTCATCAATATCTTTTTGGTGGCTTTGGCGGTGATGATTCATTATGAGTTTTTGTCTCGTTTAAGTCATTTTCCCGATAATAAACCGATAAAGCCGCGCTTACGGGTTTTAAAAGGTGTGGTGGGTGCCTTGATTGCCCATTCTGTTGAGGTTTGGGTATTTGCGGCGGGCTATTATTTTCAGTTAAAAAACCCGGCCTTTGGTACCATGACCGGTGAATTTGACGGTTCATTCTGGGACTGTGTGTATTTTTCTTACACCACATTTTCCACCTTGGGATTCGGAGATATTGAACCCCATGGCCTGGTGCGTTTTTAACCGGTATCGAGTCACTCACCGGCTTGGTGCTGATTACCTGGTCGGCCTCATTTTTGTTTATCAAAATGCAAAAATATTGGCACGACTAACCTTTTACTGTTCGTGATAATCCCAGATACCGTGCCCGCGTCGTCGGTCTTTGCCGCTGCGGCGGTCCTGAAAGTCACTGTCAAAACGGATGGTCTGACGGCGGTCTTTAATTTGTCGACGTTCATAACGACGCCGGTCAAAATTGGCGTGCTTATGGGTGGCTTTACCCCCAAATAGTGTTCTTAATAATGATGTCATATACCCCTTTCCCGTGCCTGATTATTATACAAAAATTCAGTTCAGGCATCATGTTGTGCCACCAATATTTTTAGCACAAAACGGCATTAAAATCCAGCAAAATCGTAATTGGTTTGCCGCAAAAAGTTGTCCATAGCGTTTGTCACAGATCACAACCACGAAGCAGTATTCCGCTGTCTTCTTTGCTAAAATGCAGGATTTTTACAAGGAAATGCCATGTGGTTTAAGAATGCCCGATTGTTTCAATTAAATGAAGATTTCAATGTCAGCGCTGAACAATTATCAGATGCTTTAAAAGCTGATGAACTTCGTCCTTGCGGACCGATGGAGTTGGTTTCCAAGGGCTGGTTGTCGCCGTTTGGTGAAGACAGTGACTTGTTTGTGTTGCAAAGTGGTGATGCCATGCTGTTTTCTATGGGCACAGAAGAAAAGGTGATGCCGGCGGCTGTGGTCAATCATCAGTTGAGCCAACAGGTGTCACAAATAAAACAAAGCACCGGCGAAAAACCCGGCCGCAAACAACAGATGGATATGAAACAGCAGTTGATGAATGAAATGTTACCCCAGGCTTTCGTCAAACCTAAAACACTGCATGCGTACATTGATTTGAATCTCAACCATCTGGTGGTCAACAGTGCTTCACAAAATGCGGCCGAAGACCTGGTCAGTCAATTACGCCAAACCCTGGGTTCATTTAAAGCCGCCGCTTATGGACCCTCTTCTTCGATGGCAGACAGCCTGACCCAATGGGTATTAAAAGATCAGCCACCCGGCGGTTTTATGCTGGACAATGAAATTGTGTTAGAAACCCTGGATGATAACAAAGGTGTGGTACGAGGGCGCAATATTGAGCACTTAGATGACCAAATGAAACGACATATTGACAATGGTTATTTGGTGACCCAACTCGGTTTAAGTTATCAGGATCGGGTGGAGTTTGTGTTGGGTCATGATATGGGCATCAAAAAAATTAACTTCACCGATGTGGTATTGGATCAATTAGAAGAAAGCAGCATCGAATCCGAATGGCAGCTGTTAGACAGTCAATTTACCTTATTTAGTTTGGAGGTTCGGGCTTTACTGGCAGAACTTTTTAAGATTTTCAAACATTGATTCATGCAATCACTATCGTTGTCGCAGTGGGAAAATCGATTTGAACAATGGCTGACGGCACAAGACCATGTCGATGCCGCCCATGATATCAGTCACATTAAGCGGGTGGTGAAAACCGCGCGGCAACTGGCTCAAGCAGAAGAGGCTGAATTGGCCGTGGTCATACCGGCGGCCTGGTTGCATGATTGTGTGGCGGTGGCCAAAGATGATCCGCGTCGCCGGCAAGCGTCGGCTCAGGCCGCTGAAAAAGCCGGTACATTATTGTCAAGCTGGGATTATCCGAGCCAGCATATCCAGGCTATTCAACATGCCATTGAAGCCCATAGTTATTCAGCGAGTATTGAATGTAGAACATTGGAGGCTAAAATTGTTCAGGATGCCGACCGAATGGACGCAATCGGTGCCATCGGGGTGGCACGAACTATTATGGTCGGCACGGCTTTGGGCAATCCATTAACATATAATGAAGACCCATTTTGTTATGATAGAAAGCCGGATGATAAATTGGCCATGGTGGATCACTTTTATACCAAGTTATTGCATTTAAAAGACAAGTTTCACACTGAATCGGCCAAACAAGAAGCCCAACGACGTCATCAATTTATGCTGGATTTCTTACAACAACTGGAACAAGAGGTAATTGAATGATAAGACAACATGCCATGAATCATTTATTAGGGCTGATGGTGGTGGTTTTTTGTCTGTTCAGTGGCAGGGTTAACGCGGAAGATTACAATCAACAGCGCACAATATTCAAACAATTGTACCAGCAGGCATTGAATGGTGATAACGCTGCAGTGCAAAAAAAACGTGAGCGGCTCAAGGGTTATCCCATTATTCATTACCTCGATTATGCCTTATTGGTGGCGGACATGGACCAATTGCCCATCGGACGTATTAATGCCTTTAAAAAAGCCCATCCCGACAGCCCGTTAAATCGCCGTTTGGATAGCCATCTGCAGTCGTCGTTAGCACAACAACAAAAATGGTCGTTATTTCTAAAACATGGCAGCACCTTTAGCGGAGGATTGCGGCAATGTTGGTATTTAACCGCCTTATTAAAAACCGGAAAAAAGGACAATTTACCCAATTTAGTTGAACAGACCTGGTTACAGGGTCATTCAATACCGGATGCCTGCAACGATGTGTTTGCCTGGTGGCGCGCGCAGGGTTATCAAACCGATGAATTGTTACTGCAACGGATTAAGTTAAGTTTTCAGGAACGGCAATTGCCCTTGCTGCGGTATTTAAAGCAACAGCTTAAACAAACACCTGATTGGGTGAGCCTGGCTGAAGATTTGTTGCAGGACGATGTGGCCACTTTTAAAAAAACCAAAGACCTTAAAGCACAACCTCAAACCACTGAGCTTCTTTACCATGCCGCTGTTGATGCCGCCCAAAACAAACCCGCTGAATTTTACCGATTGTGGCCACAGTTGAAAGAGCAGCATAATTTTAGCCGGCAGCAAATCGAAAAAGTAGAACGCCTCACCGCCTTGTTTGCGGCCACCGATTATGCGGACTTTTCGATTGATGCGATGCAAGCATTGCCTGCGTCGTCAAAAGACAATCAAATTCGTGCCTGGATAACCCGCTATTATTTATTTAATGGTAACTGGTCGGCCGTGGCAGACAGTATTGAGCAAATGCCGACAACCCAGAAAATACATGAGCGCTGGCAGTACTGGCTGGCACGGGCCTATGCCAAAACCGGACAGACACAACAGGCCAGGGGCCTATTCCGAGCCCTCAGCAAACAAACCCATTATTATGGTTTTCTGGCCGCTGACCATTTACGCTTGCCCTATTACCTGTGCCAAAAACCGGCTGAACAAGGTGTAGATAATTTTATCATGCCGGCGGCCATTAAGCGGGCGGTGGAACTGTATCATGCCGGTTTACTGAGTATGGCACGCAGTGAATGGAATTTAGCTTACAGCAATTTGAAGCCGGATGAAAAACTGGCCTTGGCACAGCAGATGAAAACCGAAGGCTGGTATGCCAAAGTGATTACAATTATGGCGGATTTAGGTCGTTGGCAGGATTATCATTCACGCTATCCGGTGGCCTATGCCGATACCATTGATCAATTTGCGGCAGAATCCAAAGTCACTTCACCCTGGGTGATGGCGGTGATTAAACAGGAAAGTGCCTGGGCCAAAGATGCCTTGTCACCGGCCAGAGCCCACGGTCTGATGCAGTTATTGCCAGAAACCGCCCGTCGCATGGGCAAAGAATTGGGCTTGTCCTGTTGCAGCCGTGGTGATTTATACACGGCGCCATTAAATTTACGGCTCGGCATTCATTACCAGAAGAATTTATTTAGCCAGTTTAATCATCCGCTGCTGGTGGCCGCGGCTTATAACGCCGGTGAGGGAAAAAGTATCGACTGGAGTGAAAACTTTCCCACCGCCCCGGATGTCTGGCTGGAAACCATTCCTTATCGTGAAACGCGCGGTTATATTCCACGCATCTTGTCTAATGTGGTCATCTATGACTGGTTAAACAGCGGTCAGCCCTATCGCATCAGTCATTGGATGCCGACCATGCCGATTGGTGGCCAAACCAGTCAACCCTGGCCGAACCGTGAGGTCCCCATGCAACGGGTGGAAACCTTATGCCATTAAGCGGAATAAATTATTACCTGGTCGGTGGTGCAGTACGTGACCGACTGTTGGGTATACCGGTTAAAGACCGCGATTATGTGGTGGTCGGCAGCACCCCCAAAGACATGGAGCAACGGGGCTTTGTGCCGGTGGGTGATGACTTTCCGGTGTATTTGCACCCGAAAACAAAACAAGAGTACGCCTTGGCCCGCACCGAACGCAAATCCGGTCGCGGTTATCACGGGTTTACCGTGGATGCGTCACCGAATGTGACTTTGGAAGAAGATTTACGGCGCCGGGATTTAACCATCAATGCCATGGCCATGGATGAAAAAAGTGGTGATCTCATTGATCCCTGGGGCGGTCAGCAGGATATTAAAGACAAGATTTTGCGTCATGTGTCACCGGCTTTTGCCGAAGACCCGTTGCGGGTGTTGCGGGTGGCGCGCTTTATGGCACGCTTTGCCCATGTGGGTTTCACCGTGCATCCCGAGACGGTTGTCTTGATGCAACAACTGGTGAACGACAACGAGTTGTTAGAACTACCGGTGGAACGCATCTGGCAGGAAATAAAAAAAAGCCTGAACGAGGAAACACCTTCAGCCTTTTTTTGGACCTTGCGCGAGTGCGGAGCATTAAAACAGTTATTACCTGAAATTGATGCTTATTTTGGGGTGCCGCAAACCCGCCAATGGCACCCGGAAGTCGATACCGGTGTGCATGCGTTATTGGCGATTGATAACGCCAAAAATCTGAGTAACGAAGTGGCCTATGCAGTGATGGTGCATGATTTAGGTAAAGGCATTACACCAGCGCATGTACTGCCCAGTCACCGGGGTCATGAATCGGCGGGTGTCCCCCTGGTGCGAGCGGTCAGCCGCCGCTTAAAAGTGCCCAAAAACTATCAGCAACTGGCAGAATTGGTGTGTCGATTGCACTTAAAATGCCACACCATCGCCGAACTTCGCGCCAAAACGGTGGATAAATTATTTCAAGATTTAGATGCGTACCGCCGGCCGGAACGCGTCGAACAGTTTGTACAAGCCTGTCAGGCTGATGCCACCGGTCGCTGGGGCGATGAGTTTCAGGACTATCCCCAGGCGGATATCGTGCGTCGTTATTTTCAGGCTGCTCAGGCAGTGGATATTAAGCCGCTGATCGAAGCCGGTTACGAAGGCGAGGAATTAGGTCTTCAGATTAGACAAAAGCGTATCCGTGCCATAGAATTGAGCAAAACCAACAACTAATCAAATATAACCATGATAAACAGAATTTTGACCCTTTTTGGCCTGCTGTGGGCCGTGAATACGTTTGCTGAACCGATAGACTATTACCTACCCGACGGCGAACGATTCAATGCCAGCATTCCTTCGCCCAGCAGTTTATTAAACCAGAATTTAGGCGACCAACATTTACGCCATGATCAGATTGTTCGCTATCTGGGCATGCTGGCGGCCAGTTCACCGCAAGCCAAATTGATTGAATACGGCCGCACCCACGAAGGCCGGCGTTTGGTGCTGCTCATCATCAGCAGCGAACAAAACATGGATAACTTTGAACAGTTGCCCGAGCGCGATGATGTACTCAAAGTCTGGCAGGGCTTTAGCATTCACGGCAATGAGCCCAGCGGTGCGAACGCGGCTGTTTTATATGCCTGGTATGTGTTATCCACCGATAATCCGACAATTCGTGAAGCGCTGAATAATACGGTGGTGATCATTGATCCCACCATTAACCCCGATGGCCTGGATCGCTTTGCCACTTTTGCCAACAGCTTTCGTTCCAAAGCCACGGTCACGGATCCTTATGATATGTCGCACAATGAACAATGGCCCAGTGGTCGCACCAATCATTACTGGTTTGATTTAAACCGTGACTGGTTATTACTGACCCAACCTGAATCCCGCGGCCGCATAACCCAGTTTCAGACATGGCAGCCGCATCTCATCACTGACCACCATGAAATGGGTTCAGCGGGCAGTTTTTTCTTTCAGCCGGGTGTGCCGGACCGAAAAAACCCGCTGATCGATGATATGAATGTGACGTTGACCGAAAAGTTAGCCGATTACCATGCCAAAGGTCTGGATAAAATCGGTCAGAGTTATTACAGCCGCGAAAGTTTTGATGATTTTTATCCAGGTAAGGGCTCCACCTATCCGGATATTCAAGGCAGTGTCGGCATTTTATTTGAACAGGCCAGGGCGGAAGGCGGGGTGATTGAAACACCCAATGGCGAGCGCAGTCTGGCCGCCGGTATCCGCAATCAGTTCAGTACGGCCATATCGAGCCTTGTGGGTGCCGATGCCTTGCGAGAAGACTTTATAAAGTATAAACGGGCATTTAATGACAAAGCCCGAAAAAAGGCGTCCAAATTAACCATGAACGGTTTCGTGGTGGATGTCTCACAGCAACCGCAACGGGCTGTGCAGTTACTTGATTTCTTAGACCGTCACCAAATCAAAGCCCGAAATGTGGCGACCAGTAAAACCATTGATAAACACACGTTTAAAAAAGACCAGGCCATTTATATCAGCTTAGACCAGCCGCAAACAACCCTGGTCCAGGCTTTATTCACCACCGATAAACGTTTTGAAAACAACACTTTTTATGACGTTTCAGCCTGGAATTTACCGATGGCCTGGGGTTTACCCTGGTCACCGGTTACCGGTGGTATCGATACCAATGATCAATTTTCCACGCCACCAAAACAAAACGGCTACAAAAAGGATGCGGTGGCTTTTGCTTTTAACTGGCATAATGCCAACGCACCGGCGGCGTTAAATTATTTATTGGCACAACAACAAGCTGTTTTTATCAGTGCCAAACCACTGAATGTGGACGGACACCAGTTGCCGGCGGGTAGTTTTGTTATGACCGTTAAAGACCAAACAGAAGATGAATTATTCTCAATGTTAAGCACGGTCAGTGACCAGTTTAAGGTTGAATGGCATGCCTTGCGCACTTTTCAGGCAGACAAAGGTATTGATGTCGGTTCGCCCCAGGTGCAGCAAGTCAAAGCCCCTAAAGTCCTGATGCTGGTGGGCCGTGGGGTTAACGCTTATCAGGCCGGCAGTTTGTGGCATTTATTCGATACCCAGGTACAATTGCCGATTACCAAAGTACGCATTAATCAGTTCAGTCGCGTGCCACTACACCGCTATACACATATTATTATGCCTGATGGTCGTTACCAAAAATCGTTCACCGAACAACATCAAAAAAACCTGCAAAAATGGGTTAACAAAGGCGGGCATTTAATTGGCTTGCAGCGCGGGGCCCTGTGGGCGGATAAGAACCTCTTGGTCAAAAAAGACGAAACCGATCAGTCAGCAAAAAAGGAAGATAATAAGACATCGGACCAACCAGAAACCATAACCGATAAAGCTTACGCTGATTTTGAAGCCGATCAGGCCAAGCGTATCTTAGGCGGGGCCATCGTCACTGCCCGGGCTGATTTAAGCCATCCCTTGTCTTTCGGGACCTTCAATCAAACTCAGTACCCGATGATGAAAGGTGATGTGGTGTTAACTGAACCTGATAACCCTTACGCCACACCCTTGCGGGTGGCCAAAGAGGTTGAGGCTGCCGGTTATGTGTCAGATTACTGGCAAGTTAAGCTCCGTGAGCAACCCCTGATTACCGCTGAGCGTATGGGGCAAGGCAGTGTGATTCAATTTGGTTTTAACCCCAATTTCCGCGGTTTTTGGTACGGTACGCAGCGCTGGCTGATTAACGCCATTTATCTTAACAATTTGATTCGTTCAACCACCTTAAGACAATAGTTAAATCTCTATAAAACCTGCCTATGTGATGCGAAAGCCGGCATTGTCAGTTGTGGTACAGGGATGTGCCACGCAAAGCAATGAGCCAAAAGACAGTCACGGGGGTTTCCGTCACCCGACATTTTGTTGGTGCGCATGAAGCCAATTTGTTAAAATGGTGCGTTTATTAGCCCACCGGAATCTTTAAATGATTGGCCATATCCAGGAATTAATTGAAAATGCCTTAGTGCATTTAATCCAACGCAAAGAAATTGAATTAGAATCATTGCCGCTGATCCATGTGGAGCGTGCACGCAACCCTGAACATGGGGATTATGCGTCAAATATCGCCATGGTTTTGCAAAAACAGCTTAAGCAACCCCCTTTGACGATTGCGGAAATGATTGTTGAAGCGATGAACGAATCCAAGCATATTAGCGGGGTCGAAGCGGTTAAACCGGGATTCATTAATTTTACTTTGACCGAGAATTGTCGCTTACAAATTATCCGCAAAATTCTTGATCGTAAAGCGGATTTCGGTGCCAACGACATGGGCAAAGATCAACAGGTGACGGTTGAATTTGTTTCTGCCAATCCCACCGGACCCTTACACGTGGGTCATGGCCGGGGTGCCGCTTACGGCTCCAGCTTGGTGAATATCCTTAAAAAGTCTGGTTATCAGGTTCATGCCGAATATTATGTCAATGACAATGGCCGGCAAATGGATATTCTGGCAACGTCTGTCTGGTTGCGGTATCTGGAATTATGCGGTGATCAATTGCGCTTTCCGGATAATGGTTATCAAGGCGATTACATTGTCGATATTGCCCGTCAGGTTCGGGCTAAATTTGGTGATGATTTACGGGTGGAAGTCAATCAAATCTTTGACCAGGTGAGTAAAGATGAAGCACAGGGCGGCGATAAAGAAGCGCACATTGATGATGTTATTCAGAACAGCAAGAATTTGTTGAATGACCGTTATGAAAAAGTCTTTAAAATCGCCTTAAAGCAAATTCTCGCAGGTATAAAAGAGGATCTGGAAGACTTTAATGTTTATTTTGATGAGTGGTTTTCCGAGAAAAAACTGCATCAGTCTGATTGGATTGAACGGGCCATGCAACGGCTTAAAGACGGCGAACATGTGTATAAAAAAGACGGCGCCTGGTGGTTTAATGCCAGTTACTTTGGTGACGACAAAGACCGGGTTTTGATGCGGGAAAATGGCCAGAAAACCTATTTTGCCTCTGATGTGGCTTATTTAATGCATAAAATGGAACGCGGTTTTGATCGTGCCATTTATATTTTCGGTGCCGATCACCACGGATACATCAGTCGCTTAAAAGCCGCCGCCAAAGCCCTCGGTTATGATGCCGATAAGGTGGATATCCAATTGGTGCAGTTTGCGAATTTATTCAAAGGTCAGGAAAAGCTCAAAATGAGCACCCGTTCAGGCAGCTTTATCACCTTGAAAACACTGGTGGATGAAGTCGGTACGGATGCGGCGCGCTATTTTTATGTGATGCGCTCCCATGACCAGCATCTGGACTTTGATCTGGAACTGGCCAAAAGTCAAACCAAGGACAATCCGGTGTTTTATATTCAATACGCCCATGCCCGGATTTGCAGTGTTTTTAGACAACTGGATGCGCAGAACATGCCCTATAATGAAGAAATCGGGCTGGTCAACTTAAATCTGCTGAACACCGATTATGAAAAAGCCCTGATTCGACAGTTGTCGATGTATGCTGAAACCATCGTCAAAGCCGCCACCAGTTACCAGGTAAATACCCTGGCCAATTATCTCAAAGATCTGGCCCAGGCTTTTCACCAGTTTTATGCCCACTGTAAAGTTCAGGGGAATAACGAGGATTTACGCAATGCCCGGTTAAACTTATGTTCAGCCACACGCTATATACTGGCAGATGGCTTGGCACTGATTGGTTCGTCGGCGCCAACTGAAATGCACAGTGAGGATTTTGACCACGATGACTAAACGCAAAACCACACGCAAAAAAACCGCCCGCACCGCCGGGCGTAAGCGACCGGTGCCCGGTTGGATTATATTATCCAGCGGCGTGTTATTCGGATTGTTGCTTGCAGTGATTATCTACGCCAACGGTTGGGTACCACAGCCGGTTAAAAACCCCGAAAAACCGACTCCCAGCGAAACCGTTGAACAACCGGTTGAAGATGTCTCAGACCATGTGGCGAAACGGTCCAATAATTACGATTTTTATACGGTGTTGCCGGAAATTGAAGTGGTGATTCCGAAAGATGAAATCGCCCGGGAAGCGGCTAAGAAAAATCAAAATTACCAATATATTTTGCAGGTGGCGTCTTTTAAAAACAAAGCGGATGCCGAAGCCCTGAAAGCTAAAATTGCATTTAGTGGTCAAATTGCCTATATTCAAACCATTGATGTCAACAACACCCGGTGGCATCGGGTGCGGGTTGGCCCTTTTGATTCCGGTCGTGAAGCCGATAAGCAAAAACGCGCCATCGAGAAAATGGGACAACGGGTGTTGATGCTGAAAGAAACCACTGATGAGGTTGATTAAAATGATTCATACAGTCCAATTATTTTTCCTGTGTTTAGTCCTCAGCTTTAACCTGATGGCTGCCAAAGAAGTGAGTTTGCCGGCTGTTGAGGTACAAAAGCTCAAGCAATCAGAAGTCAAAAAAGGTGAGCCCTTAAAATATGCTATTGCTACTCAAATTGATCACATTTACCAGACCAAACAAGGCACATCGCAGGTTAAGTGGCAGCAAAATACAGATGGGTTAATGGAATACAGTCTAAAATTAAGGGCTGAAAACGCCACCAGCCTTAATGTGGGCATGAAGGATTTTTTCTTACCACCTTCTGCCGAATTATGGGTTTATAATGATGATAAAAGTGTTATACGCGGCCCCTATACCGATCGCTATAACCCGAAAACCGGTTATTTTTGGGTGGGGGATGTGCCCGGTGATCACATTAATCTGACCTTCAGTGTTAAACCACAAGAACAAAAGTACCTGTCGTTTTATATAGACCAGGTTTCCCGTGGTTTTTATGCTTACTGGAAAAGCCCGGCAGAAAACGGTCTGAAAAGTGGTAGCTGCAATATTGATGTGGCCTGCCCGGAAGGCGATGATTGGTGGCCTGAAATCAGCAGTGTCGGCCAATACAGTTTTCAAATACCCAATGACGCCGGTTATGTTTGCACGGGTCAACTTATCAATAATACCGCCGAAGACGGGACCCCTTATTTTTTAACCGCTTCTCATTGTGGCTACACCGGCAGTTCAGCCAATGATAAGGACAGTGTGGCCGCTTCTGTGAATATTATTTGGAATTATGAATCCCAAACCTGTCGCACACCGGGTTCGGGCAGCAGTGGCACAGCCATCAGCAAAGGCACCTTTAATCAGCGCCAATCAGGTGCCACTTATGTGGCCAATAGCGACACCAGTGATTTTGCTTTGCTGTTACTCAATCAAACACCCGACGCTTCTTTTAACATTCAATACAGTGGTTGGGATCGCAGTGACACCGCTTTTGATGGTGGGGTGGCGATTCATCACCCTTCAGGTCATGCCAAACGTATCAGCTTTGATAATGACCCTCTAAAAATCACCGGCTATTTACAAGACAGTGGTGGCGGCAGCACCCATTTACGGGTCATCGACTGGGATAAAGGCACCACCGAAGGCGGCTCCTCCGGCTCTGGATTGTGGAACAGCAATTATCACCTGGTTGGACAATTACACGGTGGCTATGCCGCTTGTGACAATAATGAGTCAGATTGGTATGGCCGTTTTTATTATTCCTGGGATAAAGGCACCAGCGCGCAAACCCGATTAAAAGACTGGCTGGACCCCTTGGATACCCGACAAATGACCTTAGACACCAGCGGTCGTTGTGATGCGCCCACTGTCACCATTAACCCGCCGGATACAATTAAAGTGGGCGAAACGGCAGAATTTTCCGCCGTTGTGAGCGGAGGCAGTGGCGGTTACAGTTATCACTGGGATCTCAATGGTGACGGCCGGGCCAATGGTCACGGTGCCACCATCAGCACCCGCTACGCGCAGTCTTATGTGGGTAATGTTACGTTAACCGTCAAAGACGACAGCGGTTGTCAGGCTGTGGATTCACGGGCTGTGATTGTCGAAGCGCCGGATATTCAAGTGCACAACACAAGCCAGTTGACCCAAATTTGTGGCAATAATGATCATTCTGTTGATCCGGGCGAACGTTGGCGAACCCAATTGACCGTTGATAATATTGGCAATCAAACAGCCACCGGTGCTTTTTTGATGCTGGATGCGCGGCCGCAATACATAAAGGATAATTTTGGTAACCAAGCCGCCACCTGTCAAACAGAATTTATTGATATCAGCAGCACCGGTACCTTTTATGAGTGGATGAAAGGACCGGTTTCAAACGCCACCGCGGATGATGAAGGGTATGCCGTCATCCCATTAGATCAGCCGTTTCAACATTATGATCAAACGGTGTCCACCTTAGTGGCCTCCACCAATGGTTATCTGAATACCGATGCCAATGCCAACGGCATCGATTGGGACAATGATTGTCCGTTGCCGGCGGTGCCGGATAAAGACAGTACCGGTGGCCGGATTGCGGTGATGCATGATGATTTAAATTCTTCACAGTTTTACCATCAACATTTTAGCGTTTGTCCACGTGCGGCCGAATCCGGCGCTCAATTGGCCTGTGATGTGTTCTTATGGAAAGGTGCGTATTTCTATGGGTCAGGCGCGATTGATTCGATGGATGTCCAGGCCATTTTGTATCCGGCCACCTCACAATGGGTGTTTCAACACCGCGGTCCGGGGGCTAATGGTGCCACCTCAACAGTGGGCATACAAAATAATGCCGCCACCGATGCGTTAACTTTTGCCTGTAACAGCCCTGACAGTTTATCGGAAGAACAGGCGGTGTGTGTTTTTCATAAAGACTATGGTGATTTATCCCGCGATTCTTTAATTACACTGGAAACGCCGGTGATTGAGTTAGATGAACTGGGCATCAATGACAGCACCACTGTTCAGGTTGATTTTACGGTTGCCGAAGCAGCGGCTTGTGGCAGCGCCGTAAGTATCAATCACACCGCTTCCGTGTATGACCGGGGATTCAATATCGGACAACCTGAGGTGATTCAATTTGAAGTCGGTGAAAACGGTCAATGTCAGGTCTATGAGCCGTGTGAAGTGAACGATAACAACACCGTAATGCCAAAAATCGGTATGTGGTGGAATCCTGATCGGTTCGGGCATGCCATTGATTTTCACGTGATGGGCAATGATCGTCTGATTTACACCATTAATTCCGCTAACCCGGATGGATCACCGGTCTGGTACGTGGCTGACAGTGACGAATCGGCTCACGATCTTTTTTATAACGACCTCGGCCAAATAAGCTTTCCGGGCGGATTTGAGAACGGCCAACGAGACATTGCTGTGTCCGGCTGGTCGCACACCTATTTCCTGGATCCTGAACATGCACTGCAATACCGTGAAATAGACGGTCATGCATTCGCCGAAAAATTTGAATACCTGTATCTGGATACACAAACCATCGGAAACCAGGAATTCGGTCGTTATTACGCCCCAACTGAACCCGGCTGGGGCCAAACGGTGATTGATAAAGGACAGAACAGGGTGGTATTCAGTTACCTGTATGATAATGACGGCAACCCTTATTGGACCTATGCCAGCGGCGCAAATGACAATGCACCGTTAACAGCTTATCAGCTCTATACTTTTTGTGACCATTGTCCCTGGGTTGAACCCATCATGGAACCGGCCGGCGAAGTTCATATCGAATTAAACGGCCAATCAGAGGGTATAGTTCATTACTATGACATTGAGTATCCCGCTAATGCACACCAACCCGGAGTCATCTGGCAACGAATTGATTTACCGATCATTAACCTTTTCCCATAAATCCATCTGTCCGGGCAGCGCATTGCCCGGACAGATTATGGCTTGTTGTAAGGGCTTTGACCGGATTCTTGAATGCTAAACCGTTTATACGTCCATTGATATTGCGGCGGGTTTAAGGCCACCAGTTTACTGATGTCTTGGTTTAACGCGGTAACAGAAGCCCGGGTATCGGCATAAATCTGTTCATCGGCCTTTTTAAAATGAATCACAAAACCAGCCTGGCGCCGTTCGGCCACCGCCAACACCACCGGGACTTTGGTTTTTCGGGCTATTTTTGAAAACAGCGTCATGGTGTAAGCCGGTTGTCCCATAAACTCCGCAAACACACCCTGGCCTGATTTAGGCTGTTGATCCGGCAGTATGGCCATAATGCCTTTATGGCTGAGGTGTTTCAACATGCTGCGAACACCTTTGGCATCCGCTGTAATTTGCTTTGCACCGCCCTGGCCGCGGTATTTCAGCAACAGCTGTTCAATTTTTGCATCACCCGGCGGTTTGTACAAAAAAGCAAAATCCGCATAACGCGACAACCATAGATTTAACACCTCCCAGTTACCAAAATGCGGTGCCGCCAGTAGCACACCCCTGCCTTGCGCCAGGGCATCATCCAGAATATGTTGACCATTCACCGCCTGAATCAAACCCCGAAACTGATCCGGATAGCGTCGCCACACCACACCCAGTTCACACACCGCTTTGATGGTCTCGGTGAGACTGTCTTGAGCCAGCTGATGTTGTCGTTCTGTCGACATCTCAGGATAACACAAGCGGATATTGGTCAGCGCAATTTGCCGCTGCTTGGCCGAAAGCCGCCACACCAAAGCCGCCAATCCAGCTGCTAAACGGTGACTGCCCGTTAAAGACAACAAACCGTTGAGCTTAATAATTAAATGAAAAATAAAGGCACGCATGGCTGGCATTATAAAAGATATTGGCTCATTTCTGTGGTGGTCTCTCATTTTAGAAATCGACACTTTTTATTTGAGCAAAAAAAACCGCCATCACCGAAGTGACAGCGGTCAATATGCGAAGGCCCCAAACACAAGGCCTTCTTCCATTACCCCGAGAGTGGACATCCGTTTCCCGGTTATGACTCCTTATGCATAACCGATCGATCCTCCCTGGATCATTCCTTAACACTGCGTCATTGCAAATAACCATCCTTTGTTAATGTCCATGAAAGCCATTATGGGTGAAACAAAAAACAAAATCTGTCCATAAATTCTGAAACCCATGTCAATAATTTCCTACAAGTATCTTTCGTACCTTGCGATAATAACAAAATGTCATTCTCGGACTTGATCCGAGTATCTCAGCCAGTTGGTAATTCGTTTAAGCTTTATGAATAAAGTGGCACAGGGAAACAAAACCTCTCACTAACTGGTAAAAATTTTTAATCTGTTTTTATACTCGGTCATTCTCGGACGAAAATCCAAGAGTGACTGTCAATTCTCGTGCTATTTAAAATTAACAGATCTTCATTAGATCCTCGGGTCAAAGCCCGAGGATGACAAACTTTGCGTCTTACAAAAGTTTAAGACAGAGACGCCCAGATCGGACGTCTCTTTAAAGAACGGTTACTGAACCTGGAAGGTCAGTTGGTGATCGGTCACATCCACCTGAATGGTCTGGCCTGGATTGATTTCACCGGCCAGAAGTTTTTGGGCCAATGGATTTTCCAGTTCATCCTGAATGGCGCGTTTTAAAGGTCTGGCGCCGTACACCGGATCAAAACCAACCCGGCCAAGAAAATCCAGGGCGGCGTCGCTGACTTCAAGTTTAATGTCTTTAATCACCAGACGTTTTTTGACGCGTTCAACCTGCAGCCCGGCAATTTGTCGGATTTGTTCCTGTTTCAGCGGATGGAACACCACAATGTCATCGACCCGGTTAATAAATTCCGGTCTGAAGTGCTGACCAACAATCTCCATCACCGACGACTTGATGTCTTCATAATCATCGTTGATTTTCTGTTGAATCACATCAGAACCCAGGTTCGAGGTCATGATAATAATGGTGTTTTTAAAATCCACCGTGCGGCCCTGTCCATCGGTTAAACGGCCGTCATCCAGCACCTGTAACAGAATATTAAACACATCCGGATGGGCTTTTTCCACTTCATCCAAAAGAATCAGTGAATAGGGCTTACGCCGTACCGCTTCGGTGAGATAACCACCCTGGTCGTAACCCACATAACCCGGGGGTGCACCAATCAAACGGGCCACCGAATGTTTTTCCATAAATTCCGACATATCCAGACGGAGAATGGCGTCTTCGGTGTCAAACATAA
>CAZLAW010000009.1:0-29419 GCA_964557625.1 uncultured Marinicella sp. | reverse complement strand
AAGAGCGTAACCTGGAGCGACTGGTGCAGGCGCGGGTGTTGGATCGGCGGACTTTAATTTTAGATATTTTCTCACAGCGGGCGCGTTCTTATGAAGGCCAATTGCAGGTTGAGCTGGCGCAGTTAAAGCATATGTCCACCCGCCTGGTGCGGGGTTGGACGCATCTGGAGCGTCAAAAAGGCGGTATCGGCTTACGCGGGCCGGGTGAAACCCAGTTAGAGACCGACCGTCGCTTACTCAATGCACGGGTGAAGTCGTTAAATGCCAAACTGGAAAAAGTCATGCGTCAGCGTGAACAAGGCCGCCGACAACGCAAAAAATCCGGCACCCGAATGATGGCGTTGGTGGGTTATACCAATGCCGGCAAATCCACCTTGTTTAATTTGCTCACCGATGCCGAAGTATACGCCAAAGATCAATTGTTTGCGACCCTCGATCCGACGGTCAGGCAGTTTACGGCCATTCCGGGTAGTCAGGCAGTAATCAGTGATACCGTGGGTTTTGTAAGGGATTTGCCACATGAACTGGTGGCGGCGTTCCGGGCCACCTTGCAGGAAGCGGTGGATGCCGATGTGTTGTTGCATGTGATTGATGATGCCAACCCGGAGCACCGTGACCACATGCATGAGGTCTATCAGGTGTTGCGGGATTTAGGTATTGAAGACATTCCCATTATCGAAATTTATAATAAAATTGATTTATCCGGTAAACCACCGCAATGGATTCAGGGGGGCGATGGGGTACCTGATAAAGTCTGGCTATCGTCAAAAACCGGTGCCGGGGTCGATTTATTGTTAAAAGCCATTGAAGAACACATCCACAGCACCCATGTAAGTTTACGTTTCACCTTGCCGGTTTCACAAGCCCGTTTACGGGCGCAATTTTATCAACTGGATGCGGTTAACGATGAACGTATTGATGATGGTGGAAACTGGCATCTTGAGGTAGAATTACCGCTTGAAAAGTGGCGACAACTGGCAAAAACGGCAGAAGGCCGTGACGCTGATTTTGTCATGACTTTATTAAAACAGAATGAGCTTGAAGAACAAACCGGTAAAGACTGGTAAATGTGGAGAAATTTATGCCCTGGAATGAACCCGGCAACAACAACTCCGGCGGTCAGGGACCGCGGAACAACCGACCCAACAATAACCAAAAACCCCCGGACTTTGATCAGATTATCAAAGACGCGATTAACAGCATAAAACGCACCTTTGGTTTTGGTGGTGGTAACCGCTCGGGTCAGTCCGGTGGCGGCCAGAGTGGTTCGGTGGCCATCGTTTTATTGATTGTGGCAGCCTTGCTGTTATGGGGATCTGCTTATCGGATTGATGAATCTGAACGCGGTGTGGTACTGGTGTTTGGAGAATATTCACACACCATGCGACCGGGATTGCGTTTCACCTGGCCGCAGCCGATTGCCAAAGTTTACCGAGAAAATGTGGAAAAAATTCGTCAGGAAGACAACAGTGGTCAAATGCTCACAGAAGATAAAAATCTGATCGAAATTGATTATTCGGTGCAATACCGGGTGGATAAAGATCGGGTCAATGATTATCTGTTTAATTTGGCCAATCCGGAAAACACCGTCAGTCAAGCGGCAGAAAGTGCCATGCGACAGGTGGCCGGTACCAGTACCCTGGATCATATTATCAATGAAAGCCGGACCGATGTGAATTTCGAAGTGCAATCTGAACTTCAGAAAATGTTGAATAATTATAAGGCCGGGATTGAGGTTCGCCAGGTAAATATCACTGAAGTGCATCCGCCGATTAATGTCAAGGAGGCCTTTGATGATGTGGTTAAAGCCAGAGAAGACCAAAAGACATTTATTAACAAAGCCAATGAATACGCCAAAGGCGAAATCCCTAAAGCCGAAGGTCAGGTGTTGAGAATCATTCAAGAAGCGGAGGGTTATAAAGACTCCATAATTGCAGAAGCGCAAGGTGAAGCCGAACGTTTTGATAAATTGCGTCAGGCCTATGTCGAAGCACCGCAAGTGACCCGTGACCGGATGTATTTGGAAACCATGGAGCAGGTGTTAGGGGGTCTGCCCAAAGTCATGGTCAGTGGTGACAACAATAACCAACTGATGTATTTGCCGTTGGATAAATTACTCAAACAGCGCAATGACAATCAGGTGTTAGACTTTGGCACCACCGTGGTCAGACCGGACAGTTCTTCGGGCCAATCAGCTCAATCAAGCAACAGCAGTCGCAGTACGCGCTCAACCAACCGCACAGCACGAGGACGCTAACCATGAATAAAATAATTTCTCTTATTATTGGTGTTTTGATACTGGCGGTGTTGGCCAGCTTTTTTCTGTTCAAAGTCACTGAGCGTGAAACCGCGATTAAATTTAAATTTGGTGAGGTGATTCAGGCCGGTTATGAGCCGGGTTTACACTTTAAGTGGCCGGTTATTAACACCGTCCGTAAGTTTGACAAACGGATTCAAACCCTGGATAACAAACCCGAGCGGGTCTTTAACACTGACAATGAATACCTGATGGTGGACTACTTTGTAAAATGGCGTATCAATGATGTGCGACTGTTTTACACCTCCAACGAAGGCTCGATAGCCCGGGCCAACGCCAACCTGGCCGGGGTGTTCAAAAATGCCCTGTTGGAAGAGTTTTCGGTGCGCACCCTGGATCAGGTGATTTCTACCCAGCGGGTTGAGTTAATGGACAATCTGCAGAACATCACGGAAAGTAAAGCTGAAGATTTTGGCATGGAAATAGTTGATGTGCGGATTAAACAAATCAATCTTGATCAGTCGGTGAATGAATCAGTGTACAACCGCATGCGCTCAGAACGATTGGCAGAAGCAGCTGAGCACCGCTCAAACGGTACCAAACAAGCGATTAATATTCGCGCCACCACCGACAAAGCGGTGCGTATTATGGTGGCAGAGGCCGAAAAACAAGCCAATTTAATCAAAGGTGAAGGTGAAGCCCAAGCCACCCGAATTTATGCCCAAAGTTATGAAAAAGACCCTGAATTTTACAATTTCTATCGCAGTCTGGAGGCTTATAAAAAGAGCTTTGATGCGTCGGGCAACAACATGATGATACTGGATCCAAACAGTGAGTTCTTTAAATACTTTAAGAATGCACAGCCTTGATTGAACATCCTTTTATCGCAGCCATTGCGCTGGTGTTGGTGTTAGAAGGTATAATGCCTTTTCTGGCACCGCAGCAGTGGAAACAGATGTTGCAGCAAATCAGTCAAATGTCGGATAAAAATTTACGCATAATGGGCGCAGTGATGATGATTGCCGGTGCCTTGATATTTAAAATGATACAGACGTGAGTCAACTATGAGTCAAACAGTTGTGGTATTGGGCACCCAGTGGGGTGATGAGGGTAAGGGCAAAATTGTTGATTTGCTGACAGAGCAGGCGGATGCCGTGATTCGCTTTCAGGGCGGTCATAACGCCGGTCACACCTTAATAATTAATGATCAAAAAACCGTGTTACATCTGATACCTTCGGGTATCCTGCGTGAAGGCGTTGCCTGTATTATCGGCAATGGCGTGGTTATTGAACCCGGTTCTCTGATTAAAGAAATCCGGCAATTAGAAGACACCAATGTGTCTGTACGTGATCGGCTGCTGATATCACAGGCGGCACCCATTATTATGCCCTACCACATTAAACTCGATCAGTTACGGGAAGCGGGTAAAGGCGATAATGCCATTGGCACCACCGGTCGCGGTATTGGTCCGGCTTATGAGGACAAAGTGGCGCGTCGCGGTTTGCGCATGGGTGATTTGTGTGACAAAGCGACTCTGGGTGATAAATTGAAAGACGTGTTAAGTTACCATAATTTTGTTTTACAACATTATCACCGGGACCAACCGCTAGACTTTGATATGGTGTTTAATCAAATCAGTGAACAGGCTGATTTCTTACAGCCGATGATTGCCGATGTCACCGAATACCTGCATCAATTAAAATCTACTGATAAAAAATTATTATTAGAAGGGGCGCAGGGTTCCCTGCTGGATATTGATCACGGTACCTATCCCTTTGTGACCTCATCCAACACCACCGCCGGCAGTGCCGCCACCGGCAGCGGTCTGGGTTGTACCGACATTGACTATGTGTTGGGTATCACCAAAGCGTATACCACACGGGTCGGCTCAGGACCGTTTCCCACTGAATTGTTTGATGACGATGGTGACAAGCTGGCCAAAGAAGGGGTTGAGTTTGGCGCCACCACCGGTCGGCCACGGCGTTGCGGATGGTTGGATTTGGTGGCTTTAAAACGGGCCATTCAGGTCAATGGCGTCACCGGCTTGTGTATCACCAAACTCGATGTTTTAGATACGTTTAAAGAAATCAAACTGTGTACCGCTTATGCCAATCAGTCCGGTTTTCCGCAGTCAGCGGCCCAATGGGATGCGGTGAAACCCGAGTATAAAACTTTGTTCGGGTGGCAATCGACCACCCGCGGTATCACGGATTATGCGGCTTTACCGAGTGCAGCGAAAGCATTGGTGCGTTATATTGAAGACTTTACCCGAACGCCGGTGGCGATTATTTCGACCGGACCTGAACGCAATGAAAATGTGATTAAAACCCACCCAATGATGGGCCGTGCTTAACTGACGGGAACGGTTTCGGCCACTTTGGCCAGTTTTTTTAACGCCATTTTGCGTTTCAGTACCGATAAATGGTCTAAAAACACAATCCCTTTCAGGTGATCAATTTCATGTTGAATACAAACAGCCAGCAAGCCATCAGCGGTGAGGCTTTGTTGCTGGCCGTCTAAGTCCATATATTCGACGGTAATTTCTTCGGCTCTTTTGACATCGGCATAAATGCCGGGCACCGATAAACAGCCTTCTTCATGGACTTGTTCGCCATTGCGGGCGGTGATTTTAGGGTTGATAAAAACCCGGGGTTCGGTTTTATCTTCAGAAATATCCATAACCACCAGTTGAATATGCCGGTTTACCTGGGTGGCGGCCAGACCAATCCCGGGTGCGGCATACATGGTGTCTAACATGTCACTGGCCAATTGTTTAATGTCATCGGTCACTTTGTCCACGGGTTTGGCCACTGTTTTGAGGCGTTTATCGGGTAAAGTGAGTATATTTAGTAAAGCCATAAAGTGAAAAAAATCCGAAAATTAAAGGAGTGTATAACTTATTTTACCTGAGTTGATACCAATTATTTAGGGCAAAGCGGCCATTTTTCAAGCAAAATGACGGCTGAATCACAATTTTTGTTTAAATTTAACCCTAAAATGGCTAAACTAAAGTTTTAGCGAAATCAAAGAGTTGCTGATGATGTTTAAAAAACAACTTCTAATCATGGCCCTGTTTCTCGGCAGCACATGGCTGGTGCATGCCCAGGATGTGGAATTAAAAGCCGATCATCCTGAGAAATATGTGGTACAAAAAGGGGACACGCTGTGGGATATTTCAGCGGTGTTTTTAAATTCACCGTGGTTATGGCCCGAAATATGGTACGCCAACCCACAAATTGAAAACCCGCATTTGATTTATCCCGGCGATGAATTAAATCTGGTTTATGTGGATGGTCAACCCCGCATTACGGTGAACCGTTCTCATCCGACAGTCAAGCTGGGTCCAAAAGTGCGCAGTATTGAACATAATCAGGCGGTAGAGACCATTCCGCTGTCGGACATTGAACCGTTTCTGCGAGAACTGAGAATTTTAAACAAAGAGGACATTGATTTAGCCCCTTATGTGGTGGCCGCTGAAGAGGGCCGCAATGTCTCGGCCACTGATGATTTGATATATGTGCGCGGTTTAAAAAATATCCGCCAAGGTGACCATTTGGCCATTGTCCGGCCCACGGTCATTTATCGTGAAGTGCCGGTTAATTATCCCTGGGAAACGTCCGATGAGTTCAAAACCGAATCCGTGCCCTGGAAAAAATCTTCACCCTATACCACCGATGCGGTGATGTCACGTTTCTGGAAAAACTACATTGATCGCACCTATTGGGAAAGCGTCCGGATTCTGGGTTACGAAGTGGCCGAAACCGGGGTGGCCGAAGTGACCCGGGTTGGTACCGGAGACATTACCACCTTAGAAATCATTGATGTGAAAACAGAAGTGAAAACCGGTGATTTGGTGTTGCCGATTGATGAATTTAATTTTGACCCTTATTTTATGCCCAAAGCCGGTACCGTGGATGATGAGAATATTCGCGTGGTGGCTTTAAATAACGCCTTATTTGGCAGTGGTCGGCGACAGGTGATTGCCATCAGCAAAGGTTACGGTCAGGGTGTTAATGTGGGTGATGTTTATTCGGTTTACAGTCCTGAAAAAGTCATTCGCGACGAAGTTATGCACCCAAAAAACGATTTAAAAACCTTATTCAGGCCCTCGAAAGCCAAAGTGACTTTACCGATGGAGTATGCCGGTCATATTATGGTGTTTAAAACCTTTGAAAATATTTCCTACGCCATCATCACTGAAGGCAACCGGCAAATTAAACTTTTCGATTACGTTAAATTACCCTAACGGTGTCTGAACACCACATCAAGGCCTGGTTGCACTTATACCGTGCACCGGGCCTTGGTTTTTCCACCATCAGCCAATTGCTGGATTATTTTGGGGATGCGCCGACCATCCTTCAGCAAACCAGTTTCCCCAAAGAATTGGGGGTTACAAAATCCTTACAAAATCATTTGAGCCAATGTCATGACAACGACTTAACCGATGTATTAACCTGGTTGGAAAAAGAACCAAATCATATCGTCACCTTGGAAGATGACTTATACCCGCCGCAGTTAAAAGCCACTCCGGATCCGCCGCTTTTGTTGTTTGTAAAAGGCCGGCTGTCTTCCTTGTTATTGCCGCAATTGGCAGTGGTCGGCAGTCGCAGGGCGACCCGCGGTGGATTGGAAAATGCCCGGGCTTTTTGCTATGAATTGGCCAAAAATAACTGGGTTATCAGCAGTGGCCTGGCCGCAGGGATAGATGCCACAGCCCATCAGGCAGCAATCGATGCCGGCGGTGAAACGGTGGCAGTGATGGGCACCGGCATTAACCGCATTTACCCCAAAGAAAATCAGGACCTGGCCAGAGAAATTATGCGTCATGGTGCGGTGGTGACGGAATTTGACTTCAACGCACCGCCCAAAGCCCGGCATTTTCCGCAGCGCAACCGCATCATTGCCGGTTTGTCTTTGGGCACTTTGGTGGTTGAATCAGGACAAAAAAGTGGTACACTCATCACCGCTCGGTTAACCTACGATATTAATCGGCCGGTGATGGCGATTCCCGGTTCGATTCACAACCCCATGGCCAAAGGTTGTCACTGGCTGATTAAACAAGGGGCGGCGTTGGTGGAGTCGGTGCAAGATATTGTGCATGAGTTAGAACCGAGTATGTCCATGCTCAGTGAACAAATTCGACAACAAATGGCAAAAGACAGTCCCCCGACGCTTGATACTACGCCACAACAGGAAATTGATTTAACAGACAGTCAACAGCAACTACTGTCACTGATGGGTTACGATCCCATTTCATTCGACCACTTGGTAACGGCCTCGGCTTTATCAAGTGCTGAGGTCTCGGCCGATTTACTGATTCTTGAACTGAATGGTTTAATCGAAAAGCGTGCCGGTGCCAAATACCTTAAACTTTAATGGCGAATACAATGAAGCAACACATGATGGATGTTCTGGTTTATGTTTTTGAAAACTATATGACCGAACACTATAACTTAAAAGAATCCGGTCACCGGCAGGTCATTATTAATGGTTTGCAGAAAATCGGCTTTAGTCCGGGTTTGATTGAAGAGGCTCTGGCGTGGCTGCACCAGGTGAGTGAATCACCCGGTACGGTACTTGAACCGACCACCACATCATCACGTCATTTCAGTCAAACAGAACGTCGGATGGTGGGTGATGAAGGCATTGATTTTATCGAATACCTGATCGCTCAGGGCATCTTGAATCACCGCAGTGTTGAATTGTTGATTGACGGTTTACTGTATCTAAAGGCTGACAACATTGAGGTGGATGATTTACAATGGCTGGCTTTGATAATTTTATATTCACAGCCGGATCAGGAACAAGCTTTCGTGGATTTGGAACGGATGCTGTTTGAAACCGCTGAAACCCGTGAACATTAAAAGCCTATGGCCAAAAATTTACTGATTGTCGAATCACCCGCTAAAGCCAAAACCATTGAAAAATATTTAGGCAAAGACCACAAGGTGCTGGCTTCCTATGGTCATGTCCGTGATTTACTGGCCAAAACCGGCGCAGTTGATCCGGATAATAACTTTGAGATGACCTATGTGGAACCGGACGATAAGAAAAAATACATCGACGCCATCATCAAAGAAGCCAAAAAAGCCGACACCATTTATTTGGCGACGGATTTGGACCGTGAAGGAGAAGCCATTTCCTGGCATGTGGTGGAAATTTTAAAAGACCGGGGTCTGCTTAAAGACAAAGACATTAAACGTGTGGTGTTCTCTGAAATCACCAAGAAAGCGATTCAGGAAGCGGTGGCTAACCCGCGTGAAATTTCCGATGAGCTGGTGGATGCGCAGCAAGCGCGTCGGGCTTTGGATTATTTGGTTGGTTTTAACTTATCGCCATTGTTGTGGAAAAAAGTGCGCCGGGGCTTATCCGCCGGACGGGTACAATCGCCGGCTTTACGTTTAATCGTTGAGCGCGAGGATGAAATCAATGCCTTCAAAAGCCGCGAGTACTGGACCATTCAAGGTGATTTGAAAAAAGGCGAGCACGCTTTTGAAGCCAACCTAAACCAATTTAACGGCAAAAAACTCAAAAAATTTGATATTGGCGATGAACAAAAAGCCAACGAGATGCTTAAGCAATTGCGTCAACAGGCCGGTGCTGAATTAACGGTCACCGAATTAACCCAAAAACAACGCAAACGTAAACCGGCACCACCGTTCATCACCTCCACCTTGCAACAGGAAGCAGCCCGTAAATTAGGTTTCACGGCCCGCAAAACCATGCAAATTGCTCAGCAATTATATGAAGGCATTGCTATTAACGGTGAATCGCAGGGACTGATCACTTATATGCGAACCGATTCACTGAATTTGGCCGAGGATGCGGTGAATGAAATCCGTGGAGTTATTTTCGATAAATATGGGGCTGACCAAATCCCCAAAAAACCCAATATCTATAAAAGCAAATCAAAAAATGCCCAGGAAGCGCATGAAGCCATTCGACCGGTGTCCGCAGCTTTTATTCCGTCAGAAATTAAGTCAGCCTTAAACAACGACCAGTTTCGCCTCTATGATTTGGTGTGGAAACGAACGCTGGCGTCACAAATGATTCACGCCACCATCGGGACCGTGGCCGCAGATTTTACATTTGGTGATGACCATAATTTACGGGCCAACGGTTCAACCGTCTTGATTAAAGGCTTTTTGTCGGTGTACGAAGAAGGCTTGGATGATGTTAAAAAAGACAAAGAAAATCGCCTGCCTAAACTGGCCAAAGGCGATGTGATTAAAGTGAATGAAATACTGGGAACCCAACACTTTACCGAACCACCACCGCGGTATTCTGAAGCCACTTTGGTCAAAGCCCTGGAAGAATATGGTATTGGTCGTCCGTCCACCTATGCCAGTATTATTTCAACCTTATTAAACCGTGATTATGTGGAGCTGGACAAAAAACGCTTTATTCCCACCGATGTGGGCAAGGTGGTGGCTCGCTTTTTGGAAGCCCATTTTGATACTTATGTGGATTATGATTTTACCGCCAAGCTGGAAGACGCGCTGGATGCGGTGTCGCGGGGTGAAAAGGACTGGAAGCCCTTGTTAAAGTCCTTCTGGGAGCCGTTTATTGAACGGGTTGAACACAAAGAAGAATCAGTCAGTCGTGAAGAAGCGCAGTATAAAAGAGAGCTCGGCACCGATCCTAAAACCGGCAAACCGGTATCGGTACGGATTGGTAAATATGGCACTTTTGTACAAATTGGCACCAAAGATGATGAAGAAAAACCCCAGTTTGCCGGGTTGTTACCGGGTCAAAAGTTAGACACCATCACTTTCGATGAAGCGATGGAGTTGTTCAAATTACCCCGTGATTTGGGTGAAACACCGGAAGGTGAGAAGGTGTCTGCCAACATCGGACGGTTTGGGCCCTATGTGCGTTATGGTAATAAGTTTGTCAGTATTAAAGACGGTGATCCATACAGCATCACCCTCGAAGAGGCCCTGGAACTGATTAAAGAAAAGAAAATTGCCGACGCCAATAAAATTATTCAACAGTTTGATGACGGCATTGAGGTGCTAAACGGTCGCTATGGGCCGTATGTCACCAACGGCAAGAAAAACGGTAAAATCCCCAAAGACACCGACCCGAAATCATTGAGTCACGCGGACTGTATTGAGATATTAGACAAAGCGCCGGCCAAGAAAAAAAGACGGCGCAAGAAAAAATGACGACCATCGGTACAGCCGTCGATCAAGCTGTACAGGCGGTTCAACAAGGTGGATTGCTGGTTTATCCGACCGAAGCGGTTTACGGTCTCGGTGGTGATTATCGACAAGCCGGAGTGGTTCGGCAGATATTGCAATTAAAACAACGACCATCGGAACAGGGCCTGATACTGGCGGCCGGCCACATCGGCCACATACTGCCGTTAATTCAACCCGAAAGCGGTGATCATCTGGCGGCCGCACTGCACACCTGGCCTGGCCACACCACCTGGGTTTTTCCGGCCAGTCCGCAGGTCCCGGAAGGTGTCAAAGGCCCCGATAATACGGTGGCTGTACGGTTGTCCGAACACCCGGTTGTGGTGGCAATCTGTCAGCAATTGAATCACGCGATTATTTCAACCAGCGCCAACCAACGGGGCCAGGCCACCCCCACAAATATCCCTGAGCTGGTAGCACTGTGGTCCAATCAAGTGGCTTATTACCTGGATTTACCGCTGGGTGGTTTTAATAAACCCTCAGAAATTCGTCGCGCCGGTGACGGTGAAAAACTGCGTTAATATGAAAAGTTTAGAAATCCGCAGCCGTTTGTACTCTTTGGTAACCACCTTATTAACTCCGTTGGTGTTGGTGCGTCTGGCTATGCGCGGGGTTAAAACCCGGGCTTATCTCAAACGCTGGCATGAACGCTTTGGCTGGTTCAAAACCCCTCAACATATTAAGAAATCCATTTGGGTGCATGCGGTTTCCGTGGGTGAGGTAAATGCCGCCATTCCACTGATTAAAGCCTTGATGGAGCGTTATCAGGACCATTCATTCGTTTTAACAACCATCACACCCACCGGTTCAGACCGGGTGCTGCAAATATTCGGTGATCAGGTGTTTCATGTGTATTTGCCCTACGACTTACCGGGTGCAGTAAAACGTTTTTTGAAAAAGACCAAGCCGGATTTAGCGGTTATTATGGAAACCGAAATCTGGCCGAATTTATTCCGCTTTTGTAAGAAAAAACAGGTGCCGATTGTGGTGGCCAATGCCCGCTTATCGGAAGTATCGCTCAAAGGTTATCGCTGGGTGGGTTCGCTGGCCGCCAAAGCGTTTAATGACACCGCTTTTGTGGCGGCCCAAACGGAAACCGATGCCAAGCGCATGATTCAATTAGGTTGCCATCCGGAAAAAATCTACGTGGTCGGTAGTTTAAAGTTTGACATTATTATTGAGCAATCAATCATCGACAAAGGCAAGGAAATCCGCGACCATTACCAAAATTCACGCATGGTGTGGATTGCTGCCAGCACCCATCACGATGATGAGGTGCAGATTTTAGAGGCCTTTTCGGTGCTGAAAAAACGCCATCCGGACCTGATGCTGGTGATTGTACCAAGACACCCTGAACGCTTTGAAATCACCACCCAGTCATTTCGAAAACTCGGCTTTAACACCCAATTGCGCAGTCAAGCAGGATTATGTGACATCCATGGTGATGTGTTTGTGGTTGATACCATGGGAGAATTATTGGAGTTTTACGCCTCATCGGACATTGCCTTTGTGGGTGGCAGTATCGCCAACATCGGTGGCCACAATGTGCTGGAAGCGGCGGTGTTTTCGTTGCCGGTTTTGGTGGGTCCAAACACCCATAATTTCGATGAAATCACTGAGTTACTGGAGCAATGCGGTGGTTCTTATACGGTCAAAGACAGTGTGGATATTGTACAGTACATGGATGCGCTGATTGAGGACAAAGCCTTGCGTGAGAAAATGGGACGGGCAGCCAAAGCCCTGGTGGAACAACACCGTGGAGCGGTTCATCTTACCATGGATTTGATTGAATCGTTTATGAATGAAAAGCCCATACACGATGCCATTAAATCCAAACATTATCCACGTATCGCTAAAAATGGCTGATCAAAGGCAACAAGATTCAGTGGTGTATGATGGGCATTATTTTGAAGTTAAAAATTTCAATGCATTAACCACCCTGGAGTTAAAGGCCATTTATCAATTGCGGCAACAGGTCTTTATTATTGAGCAAAATTGCCCTTATCCCGACATCGATGATACCGATTTAACTGCCCGCCATGTGTTTAAACGGCACAATCAATGTATGCATGCCTATGCCCGAATTATCACCGATGACCACGGGGATTTTCATATTGGTCGGGTGGTGGTGGCGTCCCAACAACGACATCAGGGATTGGGACAGGCATTGATGCAAGCGACCATTAAACGCTGTCAGGAACAAGACAGCCGGCGTCAAATTATTATTTCAGCCCAATCTTATCTGGCTGATTTTTATCGGGCATTGGGCTTTAAAGCCACAGGTGATTACTATCTTGAAGATGATATTCCACATATGTGCATGATTTTGCCGCCGGCTTAACTGCGCTTGCTGGTCGATATTCAGGGTCACACAGCGTATAATAAAAAATCTTTTAATTCTTACAAAAAATTATGGTTGATTGTTTTGTGACAGATTACCAGGGCGATAGCGTGGCTGTTGAACCCATTAATATTTCGGGATTTGATTTGTGGCTGAAGTTACAAAGCGAATATTTAGAAAATGTGTGCGAAAATCAGGGTTTCGGCCAAAAACCCGGTCAGTTTTTTCTCGACTACAACAAAGACGGTGAACTGAGTAAAGTTTATCTGGTGATATCCGAAGACCTGAATCCCTACAGTATCTGTGAAAAAATCAACCAGCTGCCTGCTGGTCATTACCATTTAGAAACCGATGACAAAGCAATGTCCTCGGCGGTGATACGGGGTTGGGGATTCGGCCAATACCGGTTCGAGCGTTATGTAAAACCCAAAGACAAAGCCAAACTGGTGGTGGATGCAGAACAATTTGCTTATGAACTGGCGCTGGTTGAAGCCACCTACACAGTGAGAGATCTGATTAATACACCGGCCGATGATATGGGTCCCACTGAACTGGCTGAATTTGCCGAACAATTTGCCGAAAATAATGGCATGACTTTTAATCAGCTGGTTGGCGATGTTTTACTCAGTGAAAATTTTCCCACCATTCACATTGTCGGTCGGGCCAGTCACAAAGCACCGCGTCTTATTGAACTGAACTGGGGTGATGATGACAGTTTACCGTTAGTGACTCTGGTCGGTAAAGGCGTGTGCTTTGACACCGGCGGCAATAACATGAAAGAAGCCCAGTTTATGCGTTGGATGAAAAAGGATATGGGCGGTGGTGCCCATGTGTTGGGTTTGGCGCAATTGATTATGTCACAACAATTACCGGTGCGATTGAAGGTGTTGATTCCGGCAGTGGAAAATGCGGTTTCAGGCAGTGCTTTTCGCCAGGGCGATGTGGTCGTCAGTCGCAGTGGACAAAGTATTGAAATCGGTCACACCGATGCCGAAGGCCGGGTGATTTTGGCTGATAGTTTAACCTATGCTTGTGAATCAAACCCTGATTTACTGATTGATTTTGCCACCTTAACCGGTGCCGCGCGGGTGGCCCTGGGGCCAACCGTGACACCGGTGTTCAGTAACCGTGATGAAATCACCGAAGCCATTAAAAAAAGCGGCATCAAGACCAGTGATGACATGTGGCCGATGCCGTTACCGGCCCGTTACAAAGACTATTTAAAATCCACTGTGGCAGACATTAACAACAGCGCCAGTTTACCCCAGGCCGGTTGTATCACTGCCGGATTATTCTTACAAAGCTTTGTCGATGAGGACATTGACTGGGTGCACATAGACACCTATGGCTGGAATTTTGGTGATCGCACAGGTGGGACCGAAGGTGGCGAAGCCCTGGGTCTGGCCGCCGTGATGAATTGGTTGGTCAGCAGATACCCACGATGACAACCGGGAAACATATACACTTTGGGCATGGTGAGAACCCCGCACTCATCTTGGGGAATTTTGCCAACCGACATGGCTTAATCACCGGTGCCACGGGAACCGGCAAAACGGTGACCGTTCAGGTGCTGGCTGAGAATTTCTCACGGTTAGGGGTGCCGGTGTTTGTCACCGATATTAAAGGCGATGTGGCCGGTTTGTCTCAGGCCGGTGAACAAAAACCTTTTTTAGATAACCGTGCCAAAGAACTCAACATTGAAAACTATGATTATTCCGGTCGGCCGACCATTTTTTGGGATATTTTCCGACAAGCCGGTCATCCGGTGCGCACCACCATTCAGGAAATTGGGCCGCTGTATTTAAGCCGCTTATTGGACCTCAGTGAGGTTCAACAAGGTGTTTTGGCGGTGGCTTTTAAATACGCCGAAGATGAAAATCTGCTGATTTTAGACCTTCAAGACCTGAATAGTTTGTTGCAACATATTGGCACGCAACAAAAACAAATCTCATTGGATTATGGTCGGGTTACATCGGCCTCCATCGGTGCCATCCAACGACGCTTATTGCGACTGGAATCTCAAGGCGGTGAGTTTTTATTGGGGGAGCCGGCGCTGAAACTGAGTGATTTAATGCGCCAGGATTTATCCGGTGAAGGCGTCATCAGTATTCTGGAATCCAGAGATCTGATGATGAAACCACAGCTTTATGCCACGTTTTTACTATGGTTAATGACGGAATTATTTGAAACTTTGCCCGAAGTGGGTGATCCTGAATTGCCGAAACTGGTGCTGTTTTTTGATGAAGCCCATTTAATTTTTACTGACTGTCCGACCGAAGTTTTAAGGCGCATCGAACAGGTGGCGCGGTTGATTCGCTCAAAAGGTGTGGGGGTATATTTTTGTACCCAGTCACCGGGGGATATTCCGGTCAATGTATTGGGGCAATTAGGCAACAAAGTTCAACATGCTTTACGCGCTTATACACCCAAAGACAAAAAAGTCATCAAAGCGGTGGCTGATTCATTTCGACCCAACCCGAATTTCGAAACCGCTGAAGTCATCAGTCAGCTGGGTGTGGGTGAGGCGTTGGTTTCGACCCTGGATGAACAAGGCGCACCTCGGGTGGTCGAACGGGTCAAAATTGCGCCACCGCGATGTCGTATGGGACCGATTACCGATCAGGAACGGCAAGCCATTATGTCACGTTCACCGGTGAACGGTATTTATGAGCAATCACTTGACCGTGAATCAGCCCATGAAAAATTGCAACAACGCGCTCAAGCCCTGGCACGGCAAAAAGCCGCCGAACAGGCGCGACTGGAAGCGGCTGAAGCGGACACGCAAAAGTACCGGGGTCGCCGTCGCGACAGCTACGCCACCAAAGTCGGTCAAGATTTCACCCGTAAACTGACCACCAAAGTGGTTAACGGGCTCTGGAAAGCCTTATTCGGTCGTCGCCGTTAGTGTGATGTTCAGTGCAGTTTTATTGCTGCTGTTGGGGCTGGTGATGGGATTTTTTGCCGGGTTGTTCGGAATCGGCGGCGGCGCCATTATGGTACCGGCTTTAACGGCCTACTTTTTATCGCAAGGCGTGGCTGAATCACAAGTTGTCCATATGGCTTTGGCCACCTCGTTGTCGGTGATACTGTTTAACAGTCTGATTAGTGTCAAAACCCATTTACAACATCAGGCGGTGGAAAAACAACTGTTGCTGCATTTGGTGCCGGCTGTGATTTTTGGCAGTGCGGTGGCTTCCTGGTTAGCGATTCAGTTATCAGGCCGAGCGGTGGCGCTGATATTTTTAGTGCTGATGTGTCTGATTGCGGCCCAGATGGTGTTTGATTTTAAACCCAAAAAACACCGGCCGCAAAGCTTGAAGGCGGTGCTGTTGTGGCCGGCCGGAATGCTGATTGGTTTACTGTCTGCCTTGATTGCCATCGGCGGCGGTTCATTGACGGTGCCGTTTTTACATTGGCACCGCATTGCCTTACAAAAAGCCATCGGCACCGCCGCGGCTTTGGGCTTCTTTATCGCCTTAAGCGGCACCTTAACGTATGTGATTCTAACCCGGGATGACCCCGGCGGTGGCTATGTGGATTGGCCCGCCACCGCATTGATTGTGGCCGGGGCTTTTTTCAGCACCCGATTCGGTGCCCGTATGACCCACCGATTGCCCACTGAGCGGTTGCGACTGGGTTTTGCCCTGTTGATTGTGTTGCTGGCCATTAGGATGTATCTGACCCTGTGAGTGTTATCCACACAAGCTGTGGATAACTGTGTTGATAACAAGGGTTTTTAGCTACCAAAATGGCGCATTCAAACAAGTCCTTGTAAATTGGTTAAATTTTAACCAAACTAATAATATTCAATAATATCAGTAACATACAAGGATTTGTGCATGTTTTCTTTGAACAGATTTCGATAAACAGCTGTCGTTGGTTAATCAAATCATGCCTTGTGAATAAATATTAAAATCAGGCCTTGTCTACCGGCAACAAGGAAGTCGTGGTTTTATTGGCCTGACTGTAATGTTGTAAAGCCAATGCCGGCTCTTCCATCTGTTCATAGGTTTCTGCCAACAAGCGATTGACCTCGGCATCGGATTGTAAAATCAGTGCTTTTTGCAACGCCTCTTTGGCTTCAGGCCACATTTTTTTGGCCATATAAAGTTGCCCCAGGCACAGCAAAACAGCCCGGTTTTTGGGGTGTTGTATATGCCATTTTTCGGCGATTTTCAAGCGGTGGTTTAAATTATGCGGCAATTGTGACCAATAGTGGACCAGTTGGTTATCAAAATTATATTTTTGCGCCCGTTCAATTTCATCGGTGACCGCTTGATAGGCATTCAGGCGTAAACCGCTTTCACAATACTCATACAGGTAAAATTTTTGTTGTTTACGACTGAGTTCTGACCATAAGGCGTGTAAATGTTGTTCGTCGACGGCATTTGTCAGGCTTTCACGGATGGCCTGATCGCGCAGGGTTTCGGTCTGGTTTTTATCCACCAACGCCAACTTGTGGGCTTTGGGCAGTAATTGTTTTAGGCGTTGAAAGTCTTTTTGTTGTTCGCTGACTTGCAGCATCATGCGCACCGCCCGCGGATTATTCGGGTAGCTGTTTAAAATGGTTTCCAGCAAATCCCGGGCCTGTTGTAAGTGACCGGCTTTGAGCCAGATTTCACAGCGGCTTAAGTCGATGGTGAGGGGGTTATCGACGGTTTTTTCCGCGGCATCCAGGTGGGCCATGGCGGCGTCTAAATTCTGCTGAGCCAGCGCGGCACGGGCTGCAGCCATATAACTGAGTTGCGGGTTTTTACTCTTGTGTGCCGATTTGAGCAATAACTTTTCAGCTTTCTGCCAGTGACCTTCACTGAATGACAATAAGCCCTGATCAAATTTCTTTTGCTGGCGGTAATCGGCAACTTTGCGGGCCAGTTGACGCGGTGCTTTCAGAATACTCCACAACAGCCATACAGCCACCAACAAAGCCAGCACCAAAATCCCCGCCGTGATCACCGTCATTTGTATCTGGTAACCGAGTATTTCCAGTTGCAATAAGCCGGGATTTTTTAACAACAAGGGTGTCAGCCAGGCGGCGGCCAGCAGCAACAGCACAATAAACACAGTGAGGATTAATTTTTTCATTCGGTGATGTCCTCAAGCTGTTGAATCAACGCATCAATACCTAATCCACCGGGAACTTGAGTGACAATGGGCTGTGCTTGCAATTGCTGAATTTGTTGTACCAAAGCTTCAGTATCCAAAGCCGTGTTCGTCAATGTTTGTTCAGCTTGATGCAGGGCATTACGCCAGAGATCCGGTTGTTTTAATGTCAGTGCCAGTTCAGCTTGCGCAATTAAATGACTGACATTGGCTTTCAATTGTTGTAGGTCGGCACTGTTGATATTTTGATTTTCGGCTTGGATTTTTTTTATGGTGATAAAGCGTTCATACCAGGCCGGTTGTTCAGTTTCCGGGTTTTCCGTGGTCAAGCTTAAGGCAGTGATGTGTTCTTTCAATACGGTCAGTTCCTGCCGTAGTTGGTTGATATGGGGGCTTTCTGCGTTGCTTAAGATGGTAACCAATTGTTGTAAGCGGGTTTGTACTGCCAGCGGTAGGTGTTCATTGTTGCGCCATTGTTTGAGGATGTCTATCGCCTGGGGAATATGTTGTTGGTTGAGTAAAAGCTGGACCGTTTCCAGGGCGTTAATGCTTTGCGCGCGCGCCAGCGCGGATAGGTAATCTTCAGTCTGGGGTTCAAAACTGTGTTCTCTTTCTTGTTTTTTAACGGCGGTTAATTGTTGCTGCAAAGTATTGATTTTTTGTTCCAGCGGTTCGGCATCAAATGTCGTGTCCGGTAAATCTTCTAAACGCTGCTGAAGTTGTTGGATGTTTTGTTTATTTTGATTAACCGATTGCACCAGTTGTGGCAGTTCTTCTTCAAGCTGTGTGACCCGGCTTTGCAGTTGCTTCAGGTCTTGCTGACTGGCCAAAGCGTCTAATTGGTTCCGTGCTTGATTTTCATTGGTTTGAAATTTCACTTGGTAATAAACCCAACCGGCGGTCACCAATGCCAATAACGCCAGTAACACACCAAATACGGCCAGGCCGCGTCCGCCTTGTTGGGTTGTTGAGTGTTTAATGTCTTCTGGTTCCGGCTGTTGATCATGATCGGTCACTTCATTGGCCTCGGCTTCAGAATGGGTGTCGTTTTGCGGGTTGTCTTGATTGTCCATAGAAATCTGGTGGCTGAATGTATGTTTAAATTTTAACACCACATCCGTCTGCTGACCAATGGATATGTGTTCAATCTATTTAACCAATAACTTATTTAAACCAATAATTAATATCCATGGTGAGTCGGTCATAATCCCTCGGCGTGCCCAGGTGAATTTCATTAACAGCGTCAATCCAGGCAAGCTTAAGCGATGTTTGCCGGCTTAAGCCATACACAAATTCATACACATGACCGCGCGAGTCAGTGAAACCACCGGCGAAACTGGAATCATTGAACAGGGCATAGACCGCATCGGCTTCAAGGTATTGGTAGCTGTAGGCAATCTGCCAATCACCGGATTGTTTGCTTGAGCCGTATTTAAAACCGGCCATAAAGGCTTCATTTTCATCATCTGCGGCGGTGTTATTGAGATAAGATGTGAAAAAGGACAATGTTTTGGGGAAATGACTCACATCATACTGTGCATACAGTTCTGCGATATTAAAGTCATTGATTAACCGGTTGTGGCTGTCAAATCGATTGCCCAGTTGTTTATTTTGATAGATGGGCATTGCGCCTTGCAAATGATCATAATCGTAATAACCCACACCCAGTTGTAATTGGCTGTCACTAAACGCCTGCTGAATACCCAGTTGAGCCGCATACAACATGATATTGTCATCATCACTGCGTTCGTCCAGATAAAAAGCACCCAGTGTGGATTGCCAGGCAGATCCCGAATACTGCCAGGCCAGACCTTCGGGGTTTAAATCACTGTCAAACAGGATGCCATGACCGCCAACCCGTTTATAAGGGTTTTTCATTTTGCCTAAAAAAAACCGTTGCTGTTGAGTAAATTGGTGTGAGGCATAAGCCCGATCCAGACCGAATTCTTTACGACTAAAACTGTCACCTAAGGTATAATTGGTAGAAGTTGGGTTATCACCACCGGTGGCGAAACGCATGTGTAAAGTGGTTGAGTCATTGAGATCGGCTTCAGCGGCCAGACGTAATCGAATACGGGTGCGTTGTCTGTCGGGTTTAAGGCGATTGTCAGAATACTCATGGCGACCACGCATATCACCGGAAAAACGCAGTTTTGGTTGCGTCATGTCAACGCGCTGTGAGCTGGTATCGGAACTGTCATCAGAACCGGCTTCGGAGCGGTCGGTTCTGTCACCCTTTTCTGCTTGTAAAAGCTGTTCTAAACGATTAACTTGGGCGGTTAATGCCTTAAGTTCCGCTTTTAAGCGTTGCAATTCAGTCTCTGCATCCGTTTCGGCCCATAATGAACCTGATACGAGAAGCAAAAAAATGGCAACTGTATTTTTTTTCAACATGGCTAAAACACAATCTCTTCAATGAATTTAAAATTTTACAGATTTATCCTTGGTTTGTCATAATTATCGACTAATATTGGACTATTAAATATTTCCATCAAATATGACAAAAACATTACAAACTGGCGGTTTAGTGAAAGAGAAGTGGATTTTTTCAGGTCTGGTTGTTGTATGTACGACAGCCATTATAAGCGGCTTCTGGTTTGGGGTTTGGTTATGGCTTGTGGCAGGTGCTGTATTGGCGGTCTATTTGGCCTGGTGGCTAAGCCGATTGATTCGGCTGTATCGATGGTTTCAGCACAGTGAGCAGCGATTAGAGCCGCCGAACATGTTTGGGATATTGGTTGCGCCGGTTAATCGCCTGGTTCAGGAGCGGCAAAAAGCCAAAGCGGTTCATGATAATAACAAAGAGCTCATTCAACAATTCAGAACCATGGTGGAGGCTTTGCCGTATGCCACGGTGCTGGTGAATAAATCACTGATGCTTAAATATGTGAATGAACGGGCCGAGCAGATGTTCGGGTTGTCGCAATCAGATGTAAACAAAAACTTACAGCAGGTGTTTGCTGATTCTAAAATCATGCGTTTATTTGATGAACAGCTTTTTACCCCGGACAAGGCGGCCAAAGAAGGCTTAAAAATGGCCCAACCAACCGCACCTGAGCACTTAATTAAGGTTCGCTTGATTGCGGTTAATCGTTACCGAACCCTGTTGTTGGCACACGACATCAGTGCCATGGAAGCCCTGCAAAAATCGCGCAAAAACTTTATGGCCAATGCATCGCATGAATTAAGGACACCCTTAACCGTAATCACCGGTTATTTGGAGTATTTACAAAACCACAGTACGGAATTACCGCAACTTAAACAGGCCGTTGAACAGGCCTATGAACAAAGTCAACGCATGTCTCATATTATTGCTGATATGTTGACGTTATCCCGCATTGAACACGACAGCGTGATGGCCGGTAAAGAAGAAATGATAGCCATGCCCGAGTTGTTAAATCGCTTGTTTAACGACGTTCGTCACGGTGCCGATGCCCGCCAACATCATTTCACTGCTCAAATTGATTCTGATTTGTGGCTCAAGGGCAATGTATCTGAAATCACCGGGGTGTGTTTAAATTTATTACACAACGCGGTGCTGCATACTCAGGCGGGCACCACAGTGACGCTGCATTGGTTTAACCGTTCAGGTCAGGCCTGTTTGCAGGTGAAAGACAACGGCCCGGGTATCGCGGCCAAACACCTGCCGCATGTCACCGAACGATTTTATCGGGTGGCCGATTCGGTCAGGCAACAACAAGGCAGCACCGGGTTGGGTTTGGCGATTGTTAAGCACATTGGTTTAAAGCACGGTGCTGAACTGCACATCGACAGTGAGCCGGGCAAAGGCAGTTGTTTTAGTATGTTGTTTCCGGTGAATCGGAGTCGCCTCAAACGGTAAACAGCGCTTATACTCTGTTCGTGGTTACACTGTTTTGTTAAAATAAGTTCATGGCACATTAATTATTTTAACATTTGGAGCTGAACATGCATAACACCTTAGTCACCGGCGGCAACCGTGGTATAGGCCTGGAACTGGTCAGGCAATTAAAAGAAAAAGGCCATCATGTGCTGGCGGTTTGCCGCACCCCAAGCCAACAATTATTGACACTTGATGTCGAAGTGATTACCGATATCGACGTCACCGATGACAATGACTTACAGCGTTTATTACACCATATTGAAGGCCGTGAAATTGATTATTTAATTAACAATGCCGGTATTTTAAAACGCAACCAATTGGGTGACATCGATTATGACTCTGTTCTACAGCAATTTGTGGTGAATGCCATGGGGCCGTTACGGGTTACCGAAAAATTATTACCGGTGTTGGCGGATAATGCGAAAGTCGGTATTGTGACCAGTCGCATGGGCTCCATCGAAGACAATGATTCAGGCGGCAGTTACGGTTATCGCATGAGTAAAGCAGCGGCCAACATGGCCGCCAAAAGTTTAGCCGTGGATCTCAAAGACCGAGGCATCGCTGTGGCGGCGTTACATCCGGGTTATGTGAAAACCGACATGACCGACCACCAGGGTTTTGTGGATGCACCGGAAGCGGCGACCGGTCTAATTCAACGTATGGAAGCACTTAATCTCGATAACAGCGGTGGATTTTGGCACGCGAACGGCGAATTGCTGCCATGGTGAATTCAGGAGCTCATTGATGAAAATGATTACTGCCATTATTAAGCCTTTTAAATTGGACGATGTGCGTGATGCACTGGAAGATGTTGGTATCCGCGGCATCACCGTCACTGAAGTGAAAGGGTTTGGCCGGCAAAAAGGCCACACCGAACTCTATCGTGGTGCCGAATATGTGATTGATTTTTTACCCAAATTAAAAATTGAAATTGCCACCCCGGATGACCAGGTGGAAACCATAGTGGACACGCTGTTACAAACTGCCGGCAACAACAAAGTCGGTGACGGCAAAATATTTATCCAGAACTTAGAACAGGTGATTCGCATCCGAACCGGTGAAACCGGCGAAGACGCGATTTGATTGACCAGGCTGTATTAAATTGCGGTATAATGATGGTATGGTGCCACGCAAAAATAGCAGTCTGTTGATGTTTTTATGGGTGGTGACTTGTTCTTCAATGGTTGCCTGTTCTTCTATTAAGACCTATCAAGTCACCAGTCAGCACAGTACGGCTGAGTTGTTTCATGACGCTGTCATGATGCCGAAGATTAAACCTCCCGATTATGCCAGTGTTTTTACCTTAAGCGAAGCCCAAAAAGAAGCCTTTAAAAAAGAGTTACACAGACCTGCTAACAGGAATCGACTTGATATCGAGGTTATTTATCGCTACTTGCGATCACGCCTGCAAGATTTTAATTTTTATTCTAAAACCCTGACTGCTCAACAGGCTTTGGAGCATAACACAGGAAATTGTTTAACTTTGGCGCTGTTAACCAATGCCCTGGCCCAATCCACCCATGTGGGCGTCTATTATGAACTGGCGAAAACCCCACCCGTGTTTCAGCGGGAAAATGGTTATCTATTGACTTCACAACACATCCAAACAGTCATTTATGAGAAAAAAGTCGGTGGCATTTTTTATTCCAGTAAGCCCCTAAAATTAAAAATCGACTATTTTTCCACCGCAGGATCTCGCACCTTACGTCGGGTAAGTGAAGAAGAATTTCGTGCCATGTATTACAGCAATGTGGCGGCCGAAGCCTTGGTGGAAGGGTACAGCAAAAAGGCGTATTGGTATTTAAAAAAAGCATTGCAAATTGATGAAAACAATCCCATTGCCTTGAATATGCTGGCTGTTTTGTACCGTGATCTGGGTTATGACCAATATGCAGAACAGGTTTTTATTCATGGTTTGTCACTGGCCAAAAATCAGTTGGAGTTATTAAGTAACTACCGCCACTTTTTGCTTACCCATAATCGATTGCAGGAAGCACAAGAGTTGGCTGATTACATCGATGACTATGATGACCCGGACCCCTTTAAGTGGATAGATATCGGTGACCAGGCCTTACGTCAAGGTCAGCATCGGCAAGCGCTGAATTATTTTCAAAAAGCCCGGCGACAGGCCCCGTATTTACACGAAGCAGCTGTCGGATTGGCTAAGGCGTATTTTAATTTAGGCCAAAAAAAACAAGCCCTTGAAGCCATGAAAGAGGCCATGGAAAACAGCCATGATGAATCCGTAACAGCCCTTTATCAGGCTAAATATAATTATCTGAAAAATCACTAACCTTAAAGCCTGCCCCAATGTGGCATGTGATGCATAAGGCTATAGTGGATATTAAATTTAACGATATATACACCCTGTTAAACGACCCATTAAACCTGAATTTGGCTCGACTTACACAGTGGGCTGTTTTTTGAAGCCTGGAAATTTCATCTTAAATTTCTATATCACCAGACGCTATTGGTATCTGATTTTTTTACCATTAACTGTTTAGCTTTTGAGAGTGACACATTGACAGCGCATTGGCTTTTCACTACACTACAGCCACTTAGCCGAACAGGTGTGTACATCAAAATGTGATGTGCAAAACGGGAAGTTGGTGCGAAATCAAACCACGTATTTCAATCCCAACACTGCCCCCGCAACGGTAAAAAGTGGATATGGACGGAGCCGTTCATATCGTTTGCCATAAAAGCCACTGTGAAATTTCATGGGAAGGCATGGTAAATTGTCATAGCGACACACCTTGAGTCCGGAGACCGGCCTGTTTGACCCTTTAACTCAATCCCATGTTCGGGTGGAACAGGAGCGCGTATTATGCCTTATTCCTTATTAGCGGGTGTGTTATTTGCATGCCTCTCCTTAACCGTGTTTGCAGAAACAGACACCTCTGAGAAATCTTTAACACCACTGGTGGTGACCGCCGGATTAACTCCGGTAGATGCGGTTGACTACGGTGGCACCCTGACCGTCATAGATGCCGATGAGATCACTGCTTCAGGTGCCATATATTTAAGTGATCTTTTACGAACTGTACCGGGTTTTGCTATTAATCAATCCGGTGGCATCGGTGCCCAGACACAGGTGCGTATTCGTGGCAGTGAAGCCAATCATGTCCTGGTTCTTCGAGATGGTGTCCGTCTGAATGATGCCGGTGGTAACGATGAATTTCTGTTTAACTATGCCTTGTTGGATAATATTGACCGCATCGAAATCATTCGGGGTCCGCAAAGTGCTTTATGGGGTACCGATGCCCTGGCTGCTGTCATCAATATTATTTCCAAGCCGGCCGATGAGAGAAATCTCAATGCCGAATTAGAATACGGCAGTTTTAACAGCCTGCAAACAGCAGTTTCAGGAGGTTATGCCCAACCCAACTGGCGTCTTAACGGTGCGATTACCGGTGTCGACAGTGCCGGCAGCAACATCGCTTTACAGGGGGATGAACAGGATGGTTATGAGAACCTTACGGCTCGCTTCAGTTTAGACAATGACTGGTCAGATGCCATCAGCAGCACCCTGCGTTTTTCTCACAGTGATGCCATGAATGAGTATGACGGCACAGATTTTATGGTCACCGGTTTACCGGTGGATGCCGATTTATGGACAGAGCGAAGTCTGACCACAGCAATGGCACAGATTCGCATCAAGCCCGCTGACAGTCGCTGGCAGAGTCGTTTTGATTATCATTTTTCCGACACCGAGGGTGAAAATTTTACCTTGTGGGGCCGGGACAGTCGCACCACGGCCAAGAGCCGTGAGATTAAAACCCTTAATTCCTGGGGTTTGGGCGATAGCGGAAAACACCGTTTAAATGTGCTCATTGATCACAGAACCATTGATTTTACCCAGGCCGGCGTCGCCACTGATTTTGGTGACCCCAACCAGCAGCAGTCTTATCATGTCACCGGCTTTGCCATCGAATGGCAGGGTCAAATAGGCGATCCTTTCAGATGGCAGGCTTCTGCCCGTCACGATGATTTTAATCGCTTTGAAGATGTCAGTAATTTTCAGCTGGCCGGCCGCTATCAGCTTAACGAACGGCAAAGCATCCGCGCCACTGTCGGGACCGGCAGTAAAGCGCCATCATTTATTGAGCGTTTTGGTTACTTTCCAGCCCAGTTTGTGGGTAATCCTGACTTAAAACCGGAAGAATCTGAATCCTATGAACTGGCCTATGAAATTGATTATGACAATCATCAGCTGGCGTTTATTTATTTTAATCAGGATTTAACGGATGAAATTGACGGTTATGTGTTTGATCCTGATTCCGGCGCTTTTACCGCCCGAAATAAAACCAATGACAGTGAACGCGAGGGATTTGAATTAAGCTGGCTGGGACAGTGGACCCCGCAATTATCAAGTCGTCTTAACTACACTTATACAGACGCCACAGAAGACAATACTTCAGGTGTATCACAAACGGAAGTGCGACGTCCAAAACACATCACCAGCCTGACCCTCAATTACCATTTTGCCAATCAGCGTGGACGTTTCTATACCACCGTTCATCATCAAAGCAGCCAGCTGGATAACTTTTTTTCACCCAGCACTTTTGAGACTGAAAAAGTCCGTCTGGACGGCTTCACCACCATGAGTTTTAATGTCAGCTGGCAGTTTACAGATAAAACCCGTGGCTATCTCCGCGCTGACAATGCTTTTGATGAGGATTACCAGGAAGTCTACGGCTATGCCCGGCCGGGTGCCGGCTTTTATATCGGTGTAAAACACAAATTCTTTTAGCTTTATCTATCCTTGGTTATAAAAACCACCATTGATTAAACAACAATGGTGGTTTTATGGTGCACTATGCTTTAACAGATGGTCAGACTTCTCTGTTTTAAATAGACTGATTATACGGGTGTGTTTTAAGTTAAAGGAACGTCAAAGCAACCATAAAATTAAATATTTTAATTGAAATACGCCATGCAAATGCGTATGATTCGCATTTTTGTTATTTGATAGTTGCTTGAAACGGTTCAATTGGAAAAAACAAATGCATCGCTGGCATTGGATAAGTTCTGCTATCTGTCTGATTTGCATGATGTTGTTTGCCATAACAGGTATTACGCTGAATCATCCACAATGGTTTGAGTCAGAGGCAGACACTTATGAAGCAACTTATCAGCTGGATAATGATTTGCATCAGCAGTTAAGTCAAATGCAAGACCCGGCCATATTACCCGAAGAATTAATACGTTGGCTTAATCAGAACACAAACCATCAATTAAATTTTAAGCGCAGTCAGTTTGAATGGTCATCCTATGAGATATATATCCAGCAGCCTTTTGCCGGTGGTGATCGTTGGATGTCACTGGATCTGGATACAGGCGAAGTGTTGTATTCAAACACTGACAGAGGTCTGGTTGCCTGGTTAAATGATTTACATAAGGGCCGAAATACCTCAATGGTATGGATCGTTTTTATAGATATTTTTGCCGTGGCCACCCTGGTCTTTTGCATCACCGGCTTGTTGTTACTGCAAATTCACAGCAAACGTCGACCCAGCACCTGGTATATCACCGCGGCCGGACTGTTAATACCAGCTATATTACTTTATGTTTACGGATAAATTATGAAAAAAATTGCGTTATTACTGTGTGTAGTCTCACCGATGTTGATGGGACAAGAAGTCACTTTCGCGCTTAGCATTGAAATTCCCAGACACAATGTCTCTGAGTATCATGCACCTTATATTGCGACCTGGGTTGAAAATGAACATCGTCAGGCCGTTGAATCCACCAGTTTGTGGTATGACGATCAGCTCAAGTGGCTTAAAGATATTCGACAATGGTGGCGAAAAACAGGACGAAGTCAGACTGAGCCATTTGATGGTATAACCGGTGCCACACGCAGACCGGGTACCCATAAATTATTACTTGAGCCCATATCCGTGACAAATGACTGGCCCGCAGGTAACTATCAATTAATGGTTGAAGCCGCCCGTGAAGTGGGAGGTCGGGAAGTCGTTTCATTGCCGTTTGAATGGCCCGTGACAACGGACCAGGTCATTGAAGCGGTCGGCAATCAAGAATTAGGAAAAATCACTTTGAATTTAACTGTTACGCAATAAGAGGATCTATCTTATGAAAAAAATATCTGTATCATTTTTACTCATCATGCTGGCGTTGTCAGTTTCGGCCCATAAAAGATGGGTCTTACCTTCACTGTTCTCAGTATCAGAACCACAATGGATAACTGTCGATGCCAGTGTGTCCAATAATTTATTTTATCCCGATAGACCCTGGCCATTGTCGTTTGTACGCGTGGTGAGTCCAAACGGTGAAAACGTACCCCTGAGCAATCAGTCTGAAGGTCACCGACGCAGTACGTTTGATTTTGAAGTGAGTCAAAAAGGAACGTATAAGGTGGTTGCGGCGAATACCTTATATTTTGTTCAGTATAAAGAAACTGAACAAGGTGAGACCAAACGAATGCGGGCTTCTTCCCTGGCCGACATAAAAAAGAGGTTACCAGAAAAGCTGTTTAGTCAAGAAGTGGCAAAATCAGACAGTACACTAGAATCATACGTTTCTCTCGGCGCGCCGAATAATCAGGTTTTTAAAGAGAGTAATTCGGCTGTCCAGTTTAAGCCTGTCACGCATCCCAATGATCTGTATCAGGGCGAGGAAGGCGTATTCGGATTTACAGTCAATGACCAGCCTTTGGTTGGTGCTGAAGTCATTATGGTCTGGGAAGGTACCCGATACCGTGATGATGAACAAGTGATTGAGATGACGACCAATAATCAAGGTCAGATTACCTTGCCATTATCGCAAACCGGACGTTTTTATTTGGAATTGTCACACAGCCAAGAGGTGGATAATGAAGATTACGATAAAGCGTATGTTAATTACTTAGGTACTTTTGAAGTTTTACCCCAATAAATAAGGAATAATTATGCGAACATTCATAACGCTTATATGCTTTACAATAGCCTTCAATGCCTGGTCTGATGAACAAGAATCAGCACCACAAAATTATAACCGTCAGGATAATCAGCACTCTGAACATACGCAGTCATCAAATGAGTCCTCTGAGGAAATGGACGCCATGAAAGTGTGGGGCACACGAGTTCAGGCCACTTCGGTCAATATGGATGAATCTTATTTAACCTTACGCCAGGCCGATCATCTTAGTGATTTGTTACGGCGTATACCTGGTGTTGAGGTCGGTGGTGCACATTCGCTTAATCAACGAATAAATATTCGTGGATTAGATGATCGTGATTTAAATGTCACCATTGATGGCGCTGTACAAAACACTTATATGTATCATCATGCCGGCAATTTACAAATTCATGCAGATATATTGAAAGCGGTCGAACTTGAAGTGGGCACCAATTCGGTGATCACAGGTGGCTTAGGTGGCGCGGCACGTTTTGAAACCAAAGATGCCAAGGATCTGTTGTTTTATGGTCAGCAGTTTGGTGGCCGTATTCAAGGTTCCTGGGCTGACAATGATTACACAGCCGGCGCGCTGTCGTTGTATGGTCAATGGAATAATCGTTTAGATTTCCTGTTTTATTATAACCATGTTGACCGGGATAATTATAAAGTGGGTGGCGGTCAAATAACCGGCGCCGATGGTGTAATGGTCAAGTTTTTCTGGACACATTTTAGGCCACCTTTTTCAATTGCATAA
>CAZLAW010000008.1:10117-33518 GCA_964557625.1 uncultured Marinicella sp. | reverse complement strand
CGGCACCTTTGCCGGACAAAGTTGCGACCCTAAATACCAAAAAATAGTCACCGATGCTTTACAGCAACAAGATTACTATTCCTGGGTGATAAACGATCGTTTTAAAGGCGGTTACATCACCCGACATTACGGTCAACCGAAAAACAATGTCCACGCCATTCAGTTAGAACACGGCAATTCGATTTATGCCGAAAGCTTTCAAAAACTATCACCTGCCGCAAAACGATTGACTGAATTCTGGCGACAAATCTTTACCCAGATTATCCATTAAATCTGAACTGTTGAGACCCGAACATAGATGTTTATGTTTGTTATAATAGCCGCTTTTCTTTGACTCGATAACCGGCGCTTAATGCGCCATAAGGAGCTTGTATGTCTGATCACAGCATTGTCTATACCATTACCGATGAAGCCCCCGCGTTAGCCACCTATTCTTTGTTGCCGATTGTGCAAAGCTTTGGTGCCCAGGCCGGGGTACCCTTTACCACCCAGAATATTTCTCTGGCCGCGCGTATTCTGGCGCAGTTTCCCGAGCGTTTAACCGACGAGCAGAAGCATAATGATGCCCTGGCTGAATTGGGTGAGTTGGCGAAAACGCTCGAAGCCAATATTATTAAATTGCCCAATATTTCCGCCTCAATCCCGCAGTTAATCGCTGCCATTAAAGAACTGCAACAAGCCGGATACGATGTGCCTGACTATCACAGCGACCCAGAAAACGAAGAACAGGAACAAGCCAAAGCCGCTTACAGCAAAGTGCTGGGCTCAGCGGTGAATCCGGTGTTACGTGAAGGCAATTCAGACCGTCGGGTGGCGGCGGCGGTGAAAAAATATGCCCAGAATAATCCGCACCGATTGGGTGCATGGTCGAAAGACTCAAAAACCAAAGTTGCCCACATGCAAAGCGGTGATTTTTATGAAAGCGAGCAATCCTATGTGATGCCCAAAGACCAAACCGTACGGATTGAATGGGTTGGCGGCAATGGCGATGTCAAAGTATTAAAAGAGGATTTGGCTTTATTAAAAGGTGAAGTTCTGGATGCCTCACGGATGAGCAAAAAAGCCTTAAGAAGCTTCCTGGCCAAAGCCATTAAAGAAGCCAAAGCGGCCGGTGTGCTGTTTTCGGTGCATTTAAAAGCCACCATGATGAAAGTGTCCGATCCGATTATGTTCGGCCATGCGGTGGAAGTGTATTATGCCGAGCTGTTTGAGAAATACGGCGATTTATTCGATGAACTGGATGTGAATGCCAACAACGGCATTCAGGCGGTGTACGATAAAATTGAATCCTTACCCGAAAGCCAACAAGCAGAAATTAAAAACGCCATCGCTGACTGTTACCAAAACAATCCATCGCTGGCAATGGTGGATTCGGACAAAGGCATCACCAACCTGCACGTGCCCAATAATGTGATTATCGATGCCTCGATGCCGGCGGCGATTAAAACCTCCGGCAAAATGTGGAACGCAGACGGTGAATTACAGGACACCCATGCGGTGATTCCGGACCGCTCTTATGCAGGCATTTACCAGGAAATTATTGAATACTGTCAGGACAACGGTGCCTTTGATGTCACCACCATGGGCAATGTCAGCAATGTGGGTCTGATGGCGAAAAAAGCCGAAGAGTACGGTTCCCATGATAAAACCTTTGAGGTGGAAGCCGATGGCATAATCCGCATTATGGGTGAAAACGGTGAGGTGTTGCTCCAGCACGAGGTTGAGCAGGGCGATATCTGGCGTGCCTGTCAAACCAAAGATGTGGCGATTAAAGATTGGGTCAGACTGGCTGTCAGTCGGGCCCGCAGCACCGGCCAACCGGCAATTTTCTGGCTCGATGAACACCGTGCCCATGACCGTAATTTGATTGAAAAGGTCAACGCGTATTTACCTGAGCACGACACTGAGGGTTTAGAAATTAAAATCATGAATCCTAAAGCCGCCATGCGCTACACCTGCGAGCGGGTCAGTGCCGGCCAGGACACCATTTCCGTGACCGGTAATGTGTTGCGTGATTACCTGACTGATTTGTTCCCGATTTTAGAACTGGGTACCAGTGCCAAGATGCTGTCCATCGTGCCTTTACTGGCCGGAGGCGGTTTGTTTGAAACCGGTGCCGGTGGTTCTGCGCCGAAGCATGTGCAACAGTTTATTGAAGAAGGTCATTTGCGCTGGGATTCCTTGGGCGAATTTTTGGCGCTGGCGGTTTCTTTGGAAGCCTATGCGGAAAAAACCGGTAACCAGGACGCGCAGGTACTGGCCGATGCGTTGCATAAAGCCAACGAAGAATACCTGCTCACCAATAAATCTCCCTCACGCAAGGTGAATGAGCTGGATAACCGCGGCAGTCATTTCTATCTGGCCAAATACTGGGCCGAAGCCCTGGCAGAACAAACCGACAGCGAAAAGCTCCAAGCGACCTTTAAGCCGGTGGCCGAGCAATTAAACACCCAACAAGACGTCATTTTGCAGCAATTGATTGATGTCCAGGGTAAGCCGGTGGACTTAGGCGGCTATTTTCAACCGGATAATAACAAGGCAGCCGCAGCCATGCGCCCCAGCGAAGCGCTCAATGCGATTATTAATGGTTTAATGAAAGCGTAAATTTGGAGTGCTGCTGAGCAGCACGACCCGCCAAGCCGGTTAGGCCAGGTAAATGAAGTCATGCGGTTTCGCCGCAGGCGAAGAAGCGTGACGTAATATCCGTTAAGGCCGTGAGCGAGCGGCCGCTTCCGCTCCCAGCTCGCGCGGCAGGCCACTTTTGTCGGGAACAAAAGTGAATGAAGTCCCAAGAACACACCTTTTTATTTAAACCTGTTTGTATAAACCGTCGATTGTTTTCGGATAATCGGCGGTTTTTTTTGGGGCTAAATTCACACTTTTAAAAATCAACAGAATCTTTTAATTCTGCTGCCTTTTCGCTTCCTGTAGAATCAAAGTGTCAACAACACAGCTTTTTGCGTTGGTCAATGGGAGTGCTTTATGAAAAAATATATTTTATTTGCAGCTATGTTACTGTGTTCATCACAGGTTTTATGTGATGATTTGTTACGTGATATTGTCTCAGTCAAAACAGCGCAGTTACAAAATACCGAAATAAATGGTTTAGTGGCCGCGGTCAATGTTGATGTGCTGACCCGTCGAAGCCCTCAGTTTGCGTTGATGTTGCCGGATGGACAAAACATGACTGTATTGTTTAAGGACTTAAAACACAATCACCTACAAGGATATTCCTGGCAGGGCCACCGCAAAGGAGATCATTCTCAGACGGTTACCATCAGTGTCTATCAGGATGCCATTGCCGGCAGCATCCATACTGATAAGGCGGTGTATGAAATTCAGCCGATGGGCAATTATCAGATTAAACTGGTTGAATTGAATAGCCGCTCTTTTCCTGAATGTGACGGTGCTGTACCGGCACCACAAGCGTTAGTGAGTAATCCGCCTCAATCGTTGCCTGCTGCTGTCAGCCGGGCGACCCATACGGTGGATGTGATTGTGGTTTATACCCCGGAAGCCAGGATCGGTGCCGGTGGACACAATGCCATAAAAGCCACAGCACAGGCGGCGGTGAACGCCATGAACAGTTCTCTGGTCAACAGTTTGGTGGACACTGAGATTGTTCTTTTGTATGCCGGTGAGGTGAATTACAACGATTCCAGTAATTCTTCTACAGATTTGAGTTGGCTGCAAAGCAGCACTGAAGTCGAGGCTTTAAAAAACCTTTATGGTGCAGATCTCACCGCCTTATTGGTGGAGAGTATGGGTGGCTGTGGACGTGGCTATGTGATGCGGAACCCGAGCCCGGGCTTTCGTGACTACGCAGTGCAAGTGACAAGACGCAATTGCGCTGTGGGCAATTTATCCTTTGCCCATGAATTTGGGCATAATATGGGGCTTGAACATGATCCGGCAAACGGCACATCACCCAATAACGCCTCATATCCCTGGTCCTTTGGTCATTATCACAGTGGTCAATATCGCACCGTTATGTCCTCGTTATGTCCTATTCGAACCAGTGTTCCGGTGGCTGTAGCCGCCGTCAGTACTTTTCCAATCCCGATGTCAGCTATCTTGGCTTAGCCACCGGGATTGATAATGAACGGGATAACGCCCGCACTTTAGATCTGACTTCGCCGATCAGTGCCGCCTTTCGGGTGCGCGCTTCGGATGTAATTTTTGCTCATGGATTTGAATTGTAAGATTTTATCGCTTTGTAAGTTGGTGCGCTGTGAGGTGTATAGTCATCTGGCATGAGGCATTTAAGCTGGGTGTGAACCAATCGTGGTTTTGGGTTTTAGGTTTAAATTTTCTTTATAAATTTTATTTATACTGTTAACCTTTAGTTGAAGTAATGAATACAGATATAAACTAAAGTAGAAATCGCTATTCATTATTTTTATTGCAGGAGACCTTTTATACAACTACCAGGTAACAGGTCTCTCATAATTAAAAAAAATAAGGGAGCCTATTCAAAATGAAAAGACTTGTTATCTGTGCGCTGCTTGCGTATTCCACGTTTAGCATGGCGCAGTTGAAAATTTTATCCACATCAACCTCGCAAAAAAAACCATCGATCCTCTCGGATCAAGCCAAGCAAAGTACATTTCCCAGCCAATCGGCGGCCAATGAAGCGGCCATTGTCGGTGAATATGTGTATAACAGCTTTGCATCCCCGTCACCTTACCAGGGCGCCAGTAGAGGTGCCAACTCCCTGGTTTGGTCAGAAGTGATTTATTTCCCGAACGCAACGTATATTGCGCCCCGATTTAGTCTCATGGATTTAGGCCCTGATGATTATGTGGTGTTGCGTTCACCCGATGGCACGAGAAAATGGACTTACCGCAATCAGGGCGTTAATGGTCTGGGTGTTAAAGAGGGCTTCTGGGGTATTCCGATTCATGGCAATAAAGCCATCATTGAATTGTATGCCAATTCTCCAACAGGTGGCAAAGGTGTAGCCATCGATCAGTTTGCCCGCGGCTATACCCGGGCTGAAATGGGTTACGACACGGAAGCCGTTTGTACAGCAGATGATACCCAGGAAGCCAAATGTTTTATGGATTCGGAGCCTGAAGTGTATGAAACGGCCCGGGCGGTGGTGCGAATTTTAAAAAATGGTAATGCCCATTGTACCGGCTGGATTGTTGGTGATGAAGGACATATTCTAACCAACGAACACTGTGTTGCTGATCAATCAGAAGCCAATAATCTGACCCTTGAATTGATGGCTGAAGGGCCCGATTGTGCCACCAACTGTGGCTCTGCGCTCGGATGTCCCGGTATTATTGAAGCAACCGGCCCAACGTTGGTACAAAACAGCGAACCCTATGACTATGCCTTATTATTGCCTAATAGCACGGTCAATAATTTACCGGTGACTTATGGCTATATGCAATTACGGGCCTCAGGGGCTGTATTAAATGAACAGATCTATATTCCACAACATCCGGCCGGGTGGGGCAAACGGGTGGCGTTTAGCTCCAGCTATCCGGATGATGTGAACAGTAATAATGGCTTAGGTCAGGTCAACAGCGTCAATGAAGACGGTTGTGGTGGTCCAGGTCCTGACATTGGTTATTGGTTAGACACCCAAGGTGGTTCATCGGGGTCACCGGTGGTGGCGTACAGTGATCACAAAATTGTGGCTTTGCACCATTGTCGCGGTAGTGGGTATTGTGGATCCGGAGGTGCTGGTGATGATCCCAACAGGGGCGTTCCCATTGAGTTGGTGATTGCGGACCTCGGTGCTAATTTGCCCAATGGTGCGGTCTGTAATGCCCCGCAAGAACCCACCAATGTGACAGCCGTGGCCAATGGCAGCAACCAAATTGATGTCAGTTGGACAGCACCGGCCGGTGGTCCGTTCCAGTACGATGTCTATCGCGGTTTGGGCGGGTGCGGCAGCGCCAGTTATGAGCTGATCGCCGCTGGGGTAAGTGGCACAACGTATGTGGATACAGACGTGTCCGGTGGCTCAGATTATTCTTATCAGATCAAAACCTATGACAGTGTTGAAGTTTGTCGTTCCATGTTTTCAAATTGCGCAGATGCCACGGCCACCGGTGTGTGTACTTTGCCGCCCACATTCAGTGGTGTGCAACAAGCCACGAACCTGAAAGCAGGGTACTGCTCAGTGCAGTTGGATTGGTCACAAGCCACAGCCAATTGTGGAAATGATGTGGTTTATAATGTTTATCGATCCGTTGTTGAAGATTTTACCCCGGCACCCGGAAACTTGATTTCATCCTGTGAAACCGGTACGTCCTTTACTGACAGCGGCATGACCTCGGGTCAAACCTTCTACTATAACGTCCAGGCCGAAGACAACAGTGCCAATGGTTCAGGTGTATGTGCTGTGGGTAATGAAAATACCGGCTTGGACGATTTGGCCGTGGTCGCCACAGGACCTGATAATGTTCTATTTACAGATAATCTTGATTCAGGTACGGCCAATTGGAGCACGGTACCGGGTCCCGGTAACGGCAATACTTCCCCCTGGGAAGTCAGCACCACCACGGTCTATTCAGCCCCGAATTCATGGTTTGTTGAAGATGAAAATAGAACCAAAGATCAATTGTTGTTACTTGACGAGGCCATCCATATCACGGGTGCCGGATACGTGTTGAAATTCCAGCAAAATTACAACACCGAATCCGGATGGGATGGTGGTGCGCTTGAATATTCAACAGATGGTGGTGTCACCTGGCACGATATTTTAGCCGGTAATGGCGGTACTGTGCCTGCCAACAGTAACCGATTTGTGCAAAATGGTTACGTGGCTTCTCTGCGCGGCGGCCCCATGAACGGAAGAGATGCCTGGACAGGAGACAGTGCCGGCTGGCAAGAAGTTGAAGTATCCATGGATGACTTTGTCGGTGAAACTGTGCAGTTCAGATGGCGCATGTCCTGTGATGGCTCTGTGGGAGATGAGGGTTGGTACATTGATAATATTTCAGTGACTGCCCCAACCCAGTGCAGCGCCATCGATTTGATTTTTATGGATGGTTTTGAATAAGTTTTAACTCAAGGCCCAAAAACCCACATTTAATTCAGTTAAATGTGGGTTTTTTTATGGCTGCAACAGATGTGTTGACAGCGGTAATAAACAGGTGATAATAAGCGTTTTTCGTCGTAGGCACCCTTATGGCCAAGCGCTTTGATTTTCCCATTGTTGTTATTGATGAAGATTTTCGATCAGAAAATGTTTCTGGTTCGGGTATTCGTAATCTGGCCGAAGCCATCACCGCCAATGGGGTGGAAGTGGTGGGTTATACCAGTTATGTGGATCTGAGGTCTTTTGCGCAGCAGGCCAGCCGTGCGTCAGGTTTTATAATTTCCATTGATGACGAAGAAATCGGGCAGGGTTCCGAGTCGGAGGTTGATCAGGCCATCGCTGAAATCCGCCAATTTATCGCAGCGGTGCGTAAAAGCAATGCGGATATTCCGATATTTCTGTATGGTGAAACCAAAACCAGTCAACACATTCCCAATGATATTTTGCGTGAATTGCATGGTTTTATACACATGTTTGAGGACACCCCGGATTTTGTGGCGAAACACATTATCCGTGAAGCCAATAAATACCTGTCCCATGTGGCGCCGCCCTTTTTTACAGCGCTGATGAACTATGCCGAAGACGGTTCGTATTCCTGGCACACGCCCGGGCATTCCGGTGGCGTGGCTTTTTTAAAGAGCCCGGTGGGTCAGATGTTTCACCAATTCTTTGGTGAGAATATGCTCAGAGCCGATGTCTGTAATGCGGTGGAAGAACTCGGTCAGTTACTGGACCACAACGGACCGGTGGCAGACAGTGAGCAAAATGCAGCCCGTATATTCAGTGCCGACCACCTGTTTTTTGTCACCAACGGTACCTCGACTTCGAACAAGATTGTCTGGAATTCAACTGTGGCCACCGGGGATGTGGTGGTGGTTGATCGAAATTGCCATAAGTCGATTTTGCATTCGATTATTATGACCGGTGCCATACCGGTATTTCTGATGCCGACCCGTAATCATTATGGTATTATCGGGCCGATTCCGAAAGAAAAATTTACCCAGCAATACATTGAGAAAAAAATAGCGGCCCATCCCTTTGCAGATCGCATTAAAGGGCGTAAACCGCGGATTTTAACGCTGACCCAAAGTACTTACGACGGTGTTATTTACAATGTTGAAGACATTAAGGCTTTATTGGGTGATACGGTGGATACTTTACATTTTGATGAAGCCTGGTTGCCCCATGCGTCGTTTCACGAATTTTATCAAAACATGCATGCCATGGGTGGTGCCGGTCGCAGTCGGGCTGATAAGGCCACGGTTTTTTCTACCCAGTCCACCCATAAACTGCTGGCGGGCTTGTCACAGGCTTCTCAGATTTTGGTGCAAGAATCGCAGCAGTCAAATTTCGATAAACACCGTTTTAATGAATCCTTTTTAATGCACACCTCCACCAGTCCGCAGTATTCAATCATTGCTTCCTGTGATGTGGCAGCCGCGATGATGGAACAGCCCAGTGGTCGTGCTCTGGTGGAAGAGTCTTTGGTGGAAGCCCTTAATTTCAGAAAAGCCATGCGAAAAGTGGATGATGAGTTTGGTGACGATGATTGGTGGTTTAAAGTGTGGGGGCCGGACTACATCAGTGAGGATGAAGTGCCGGTACAAAGTGACTGGTTGATTAATCCTGAAGAAGAATGGCATGACTTTGACATCAGTTCCACCGGTTTTAATATGCTGGATCCGATTAAAGCCACCATAGTAACCCCGGGACTTAATATCAAAGGCCATTTTGAGGAAACCGGTATACCTGCCACACTGTTAACCAAATACCTGTCAGAACATGGTATTGTGGTGGAAAAAACCGGCCTGTATTCCTTTTTTATAATGTTTAATATCGGCATCACCAAAGGGCGCTGGAACTCTTTGGTGACTGAATTGCAGCAGTTTAAAGACGATTATGATAACAACCTGCCGTTATGGCGAATTATGCCGGAATTCGTGGCCAAATACCCGGTTTATGAACGGGTCGGCTTATACGATTTGTGTCAGCAAATTCATCACATGTATCAGCAAAACGACATCGCCCGAATCACCAAAGACATGTACCTGTCGAACATTGAACCGGCCATGATACCCGCCGAAGCCTGGGATAAAATGGCCCATGGTGAAGTTGAACGGGTTGCGGTGGATCAGCTACACGGTCGCGTCACCGCCGGTTTAATTACCCCATATCCGCCGGGGATTCCGCTCATGGTGCCCGGCGATCGCTTCACGCCTGAGGTCATTGGTTATCTGCAATATATCCAGCAATTCAATGCCCAATTCCCCGGGTTTGAATCGGATGTCCATGGTCTGATCAGTCAAAAAGTTAACGGCCACAAAGAATACTATGTGGATGTGGTGATAAACTAAAATAATGGTATGTTACTGAGTGGCGCAACCTGCCGAGCCGCTTAGGCCGGGTCAATGAAGCCATGCGGTTTCACTGCAGGCGAAGCAGCATAAGGGTTTGTCCGTTACGGCCGCGAGCGAGCGGCCACCACCACTCAATGAACACACTTTATTCAGTGGTTTTGAACTGCCACTGAACTTCAGATTATAAAAATCAATCACTTAGCGCTTTTTCTTAAAGTAAAGTATTCTTTAACCTATTGAAATCAAACAATTTTTATTATTTCCCGCTTGACTTAACGCTAAATTCGCCCTAAAGTGCAATAAAGTGGGAAATAGTATCATAATTGTGGGATAGAGTAGTGTTTTACGGCGAAGTGGCATTAAATTTAGACGCAAAAGGTCGGCTGGCGATACCATCGATGTATCGTGAGCCGATTGCTGATGCCTGCGATAATGCCCTGGTACTCACTTATAACGCCTATGAAAATGATTCACTGTGGCTTTACCCGCAAGCCGAGTGGGAAAAAGTGCGCGACAGCGTGATGGCACTCAGCACCTTTGATCCGATGCACCGTGCCTTACAACGTCGTTTAGTGGGAAGTGCTTATCATGTGAGCCCGGATAAAGGCTCACGTATTTTGTTGCCGGTGACTTTACGGCAAGTGGCATCCATGGAAAAGCGGGTGGTGATGTTGGGATTGGGTAAGAAGTTTGAAATTTGGAATGAGGATGCCTTGCACAAGCAACGGCATGAGGTACCGACCATGGGCGGAGACGTTTCTGAAGATATGAAATCATTGGTGTTGTGATGAATCAGTCATTGCATCAAAGTGTCCTGTTGCAACAAGCCACAGCGGCCCTCGCTGTCGAACCTGAGGGCCATTACCTGGACGCCACGTTTGGGCGGGGAGGCCATGCGGCAGAAATTCTGACTAAGCTCTCCGGACAAGGTCGACTGGATGTAATTGATCGTGACCCTGAAGCATTAAAGGTGGCCAATGATATGGCAGCGGATGATAATCGTGTCACAGTCTTTTCGGGGGATTTTGAAACTGTGATTACTCAGCAGTTAAGCCAGGCTTCCTATGATGGTGTGTTGTTTGATTTTGGGGTGTCTTCACCACAAATCGATCAGGCCGAGCGCGGTTTTAGTTTTCAGCAAGACGGACCTCTGGATATGCGTATGGACAACCGGCAGGGCGAGTCAGCAGCGGACTGGCTGGCGCAAGCAGACATGGATGAAATGAGAAAGATATTCTGGCGCTATGGTGAAGAAAAGTTCGCCCGCAGAATCGCGCAAAAAATTGTTGATACACGGCAAGAGAAACCCCTGACCCGAACTCAACAGTTGGCTGATTTGGTGGCTGGGGTGAATAAGGCGTTTACTAAAAAAAATCCGGCCACTCGGGTGTTTCAAGCCATTCGGATTCACATTAACGATGAGTTGGGGCAAATTGAGCGCAGTCTGCCAGCGGCGTTGGAATTGTTAAAACCCGGTGGCCGACTGGTGGTCATCAGCTTTCACTCACTGGAAGACCGGCTGGTGAAACGATTTATGAAACAGCAAGCCAGACCGGTCAAAGTGGACCGCCGGATGCCGGTGTTGCCGGATGACATGCCCCGCGCCAAGCTGAAAATTATCGGTCAGGCGGTGAAGGCCCATGAAGTGGATGCCAATATTCGGGCACGCAGTGCGGTGATGCGCGTGGGGGAGCGCTTATGAATATTCAACCGGTGCTTACGGTGATTTTGTCGGTGTTACTGGCGGCTGTATTGATTGCGTTTGTGTACAGCCAAAATGAAACCAGAAAAGTGTTTGCCGCTTTGCAACAGGCGGAACAGGAAAAAACCCAGATAAACGGTGAATGGGCACGGTTACAAATTGAATTGTCCACTTTGGTGAGTAACAGCCGCATTGAACATTTGGCGAAAACGGAGCTGGGCATGAAATTGCCCGAAGATGAACAGATTATGGTCATAAAACGATGACACAATCAGGCGCACAAATCAGTCGAACCCAATTGCGGATGTTGGCCGTGATGGCTTTGCTGCTGTGTGGTTTTATGGTGGTGGTGGTGCGCGCCTTTGCGATTCAGGTGAAAGGCAAGGATTTTTATCAGGCACAAGGTGAAATTCGTCATGTTAAGGAAGTGGAAATGCCGGTATCCCGGGGTGCCATATATGACCGTAATGGTGAGCCTCTGGCACTCAGTACGGCAATGCCTTCGGTGGGTATTGTGCCGGGACAATTGATTAATCAGTTTTCAAAAGTAGAACAGTTGGCAGAGGTGTTACAGTTAGATGCCGAAGAACTTAAGCAAATTATCACCAGCCGTACTGACCGACAGTTTCTGTTTATTAAACGCCGGATTACGCCAATGATGGCTGAAGCAGTGAAAGCATTGAATATGCCGGGTGTGGAATTCAGAACCGAATATAAACGTTTTTATCCAACCGGTGAAATCCTCGGTAACGTGGTGGGTTTTACCAATATAGAAGATCAGGGGCAGGAAGGATTGGAGAGGACTTATGACAATTGGCTCACCGGCGTATCGGGTAAGAAAACTGTGGTCAAAGACCTGCTGGGCCACGCGGTGGCTGACATTGATGTGGATGAAATTAAAGCGCCGAAGCCGGGTAAAGATTTATATTTAAGTATCGATCGGCGGCTGCAATACGCGGCCTATCTGGCGTTAAAAAAAGTGGTTTATCAACACCGCGCGAAATCCGGATCGGTGGTTGTGTTGGATGTTAACACCGGTGAAATACTGGCCATGGCCAACATGCCGTCATTTAACCCCAATGGGTCCAAAGAAGACAACAACGGATGGCGCAATCGCGCCGTCACGGATATTTATGAACCCGGTTCGGTCATGAAACCGTTTGCCATCGTGGCGGCGTTAGAAAGCGGTCAGTACACCCGCACTTCCACCATTGACACCTCACCGGGAATATATGAGGTGGATGGATTTGTGATTCATGATTTTCGTGATTACGGTGAACTCAGCCTGGTCGATATTCTGGTGAAATCAAGTAACATCGGGGTAGCAAAACTGGTTTTGGATTTGGGTAAAGAACACCTTTGGGATGTCTACCAACGTTTTGGTTTTGGTCAATCTACCGGCAGTGGTTTTATCGGTGAGTCAGCGGGTTACTTACCACCCTTTAATCGCTGGCGAACCGTTGATCATGCCGCCTTGTCACGGGGCTATAATTTATCGGTGACCACTTTGCAACTGGCTTCAGCGTATGCTGTGTTTGCCAATAAAGGCCGATATCGGGCGCCGACCTTTATTAAAAACAGTTTAAATGAAGAACGCGCCATTATTGATCCCGCCATGGCTGCCACAGTCAGTGAAATGCTGTCGCATGTGGTGACGGACAATGCGGGACACCGTGCCGGTTTATCCAGTTACAGTGTCGCCGGAAAAACCGGTACTGCCCGCATTGCTGAGGACGGCGGCTATTCTGACAACTACATGGCGTCTTTTGTGGGTTTTTCTCCGGTTACAAGGCCCCGATTGGTGGTGGCGGTAAACATCAACAGTCCTCAGGGTGAAGCCTATTACGGTGGACAGGTAGCCGCCCCCTTATTTGCTGAAGTAATGAAAACCGGCCTGCGTTTATTAAATGTGCCTGCTGATGAAGCGCCGCTCACCGCAGAACAAAAAACACCCGAGGTTACGGAGGACACGCATGGTTGAGTCTAAACGACTGTCCCGATTATTAGCCATGACCGATTACGAAGGTTCTGTTGGTCATGATCTGGCCGTAGGGGGGTTGGCCATTGACAGCCGTGAAGTGCAGACCGGTGATGTGTTTTTGGCCTTAGCGGGTCATCAACAACATGGTTGTGAATTTGCTCAACAAGCCGAGCAACAAGGTGCGGTGGCGGTTTTAGCAGAAACACCCCTGCCGCAGGCGTTCAGTAAACAAGGCATTCAAATTCCGGTGTATGAAATTAACCAATTGAGCCGCCAACTGGGCCCTCTGGCAGCCGATTTCTATGACCAGCCCGGTCAAAAGCTGAAAGTCATTGCGATGACCGGTACCAACGGTAAAACTTCAACCGCCTGGTTGCTGGTGCAGGCATTAGAGCATTTGGGACAAAAAGCGGCTTATATGGGTACGTTGGGCGTGGGTTCTCTGGATGCATTGAGCCAACTGACCAACACCACCCCATCGGCATTACATATTCAAAAGCATCTGGCAGCCATGGTCGGTGCCGGTTATGACTGGGTCTGCATGGAAGCGTCTTCTCATGCGCTGGTGCAAGATCGGCTCAATGGTTTAACCATCGATACCGCCGTACTCACCAACATCAGTCAGGATCACCTTGATTATCACCGCACCATGGCAGACTACGCCGAGGCCAAGCAACGTTTGTTTACCGACTTTAATCTGCGGCATGCGGTGATTAATAGCGATGATCATTATGGTCGACAATGGTTGCAAGAAGGTATCAATGCACACACTGTGAGTGTTTACGGACAAGCTGTTGGGGGGGTGCAGCACCATCACCAGGCCCGGGACATCCATTTAGAACCGGCGGGTCTGGTTTTTCAGTGGAATTACAACAACCAACACCGGGCTGTGAACAGCACTTTGCTGGGTCGATTTAATGTGGATAACCTGTTGGCAGTAATGGCCACACTGACGGCAATGGATATTGAGTCCGCACATATCAGCGCGGCGATGTCACAACTGACACCGGTGCCCGGTCGTATGAATGTGATTCGACTAACACATAAAGAGGTGACTGTGGTGATTGACTTTGCCCACACCCCGGACGCGCTGGCGCAAGTGCTAAACGCTTTAGCAGACCATTGTTCAAATGATTTATGGTGTGTGTTCGGCTGTGGGGGTAATCGGGATACAAACAAGCGTCCGCAAATGGGGCGAATCGCCGAACAATATGCCCAACATGTAATTATTACCGATGATAATCCACGGTTTGAATCGGCCGCTCAAATAGCGGCCGATATTAGACAAGGGATGACTTCGGAACCGCTGATAATTCATGACCGTAAAGCTGCCATAGAACAGGCTTTAGAACAATCGGTGAACGGGGATGTGGTATTGATTGCCGGTAAAGGCCACGAAACCACCCAACAAATTAATGATCAATACATTGAAATGAATGACATGCAGTTGGTGCAAGACTGGCAGGAGGCCGCAGCATGATTAAAATGCAATTGCATCAAATCGCCACCTTGCTCAGTGCCCGTTTGGTGGGTAAAGATGTCCGTATTCAGGGGGTCACCACCGATTCCCGCCGGGTACAGGCCGGTCAACTGTTTGTTGCCTTATCCGGTGCGAATTTTGATGGTGCGGATTTCTGCCAACAGGCAGTCTCCGCCGGTGCCATTGCGGTGCTGGTGGCACGCCCTGTGGATGTGTCCGTACCGCAAATTATTTGTACCCACACGGAAAAAGCCCTGGCTGCTCTGGCCAGCGCCTGGTTACAACAAAATCCGGCCAAAGTCATTGCCATAACCGGCTCAAACGGTAAAACCACGGTCAAAAATATGTTGTACAGTGTGCTGAAACGACATGCTGCCGTACAAGCAACCCAAGGTAATTTTAATAATGAAATTGGCTTGCCGTTAACGGTCCTTTCTTTAAAACCGGAAACCCAGTTTTTAATATTAGAAATGGGTGCGGGACAACCGGGAGACATTGCCTACCTGTGTGAAATTGCACCACCGGATGTGGCACTGGTCAATAACATCAGCGCCGCTCACGTGGGCCGCTTTGGCAGCCTTGAAGCGATTGCCCGAACCAAAGGTGAAATTTACCGCCACCTTAAAGCCACCGGTATCGCCGTGATTAACGCCGAGGATAACTTTAAAGACAATTGGCAGCTGCCACCCGGCGCAATACCGGTGTTTTATGGTTACCGAACGGATGCGGATTATCAACTTATTCAAGAGACAGATGGCAGTGCTTATGTGCGCACACCCAAAGGTGAGAACATTCCCTTGCGATTGCCGGTGAGTGGTGAGCATAATCTGATGAATGCCACCGCGGTGGTGGCAATGGCCGATCAATTGGCGCTGCCCGCTGATCTGATTCAACGCGGCCTGACACACTTTAAGCCTGAAACAGGCCGGTTGCAACCGTATAAATTTAAACAGGGCGGGGTTCTGATTGATGACAGTTACAACGCCAATCCGGCGTCTATGCAAGCGGCGCTATCGGTGTTGTCACAGTTACCCAAACCACAGGTATTTATCTGCGGCGACATGCTTGAACTGGGTGACCGGGCTGAGCAGGCACACCGTGCACTGGGTCAACAAGCCAAAGATAAAGGCATTGACCGACTCTATGCGCTGGGTGAATGGTCTGAATCGGTGTGTGGTGGTTTTGGTGTTGAAGATTGTCAGGCTTATCAGGACAGCCAGCAGTTAATAAGTGAACTCAAAGACCGTTTAACCGGCCGGGAAAGTGTGTTGGTCAAGGCTTCACGGGGCCTTCGCTTAGAACGTGTGGTTGAGGCCTTATTAGGGGAGATGGCGGCATGATTTATTGGTTGGCTGATCAATTACAAGGTCACTTTTCCTGGTTGAATGTATTTGGTTACTTAACATTTCGGGCTGTGGTGGCGGCATTAACAGGGTTGATACTGTCTTTGTTGTTAGGCGGTCGTTTTATTGCCTGGTTACAAGTCAAACAAATCGGTCAGCAGGTACGCAAAATCGGACCTGAAAGCCATTTAAGTAAGCAAGGCACCCCCACCATGGGTGGTAGTATGATTCTGTTTATTATTGTGCTGGCCACTTTATTGTGGGCCGATTTGAGTAACCATTATATTTGGTTGTCACTGTTTGTAATAATCGGTTTTGGTCTGATCGGCTGGCTCGATGATTTTAAAAAAATTCACCGCAAAAATTCTGATGGATTGGCTGCCCGTTATAAGTACTCATTACAGTCATTGGTGGGTTTGGCGGCGGTGTTGTATTTATACTTTTTTGGTGATGACAGTATTCGTGAGCAACTGGTGGTGCCGATGATCACCGATTTTAACTGGCATGTGGGTTGGTTAACGATACCGCTCGGGTATTTTGTGATAGTTGGCGCCAGTAATGCAGTGAATTTAACCGATGGTCTGGACGGTTTGGCGATTATGCCCACCGTTTTGGTGGCATCGGCTTTAGGCGTGTTTGCCTATGTGGCGGGGAATGCGGTGATCAGTGATTATTTGATTTTACCATTTGTTCCAGGTGTCGGAGAACTGTCAATTTTTTGTGCTGCCATCGTCGGTTCCGGCCTCGGGTTTCTTTGGTACAACACCTATCCGGCGCAGGTTTTCATGGGTGATGTGGGCGCTCTGGCGCTGGGTGCAGCCCTTGGGTTGGTGGCTTTTATCACCCGACAAGAATTTGTGTTTTTTATCATGGCCGGGGTGTTTGTGATGGAAACAGCCTCAGTCATGTTACAGGTGGCGTCGTTTAAATTACGCGGTAAACGCATTTTTAGAATGGCACCGATTCATCATCATTTTGAATTAAAAGGTTGGGCTGAACCCAAAGTGATTGTGCGGTTTTGGATTATCGCCATTATTTTGGTGCTGGTCGGACTGGCCACCTTGAAGATACGTTAAATTATGAGTACACAGTCGGCAAAAAATAAACACATTCATTGGTACCGGGTTGGTGTCGATGGCTGGTTATGTGCGGCTTTTTTTGCTTTGCTGTTTATCGGTGTGGTGATGGTGGCGTCTGCCTCAGTGGCGGTGGCCGAAAATGCCACCGGTGATGCATTTTATTATTTAAAAAAACATCTGGGATTTATTGCCATCAGTTTAATCGGTGCCTGGTTGGTGTTGAATATACCGGTGAGTTGGTATCAGCGACTGAGCCGACCGGCATTGATAATGGCGATGGCTTTATTGATTGTCATGATGATTCCGGGTATCGGAATTGAAGTGAACGGTGCCAGACGCTGGCTTAATTTGGGGATAGGGCGCTTTCAGGTGGTGGAAGCGGTTAAGCTGGCCTTGATTATGTCTCTGGCCGCCTATGTGGTGAAAAATGAACAAGCCATTCGACAATCAATGTTGGGGGTCTTGCGTCCGATTGTTTTAACCGCGGTTATCGTTGTTATGTTGTTGCTGCAGCCTGATTTTGGTTCCGGTGTTTTGTTGATGGCCATCACGCTGATTATGGTGTTTATTGCCGGCGCCCGTTACCGTGACATGACATTGATTGGTTTAATCAGTGCGTCGGCCATTTTGGTACTGGCCTGGGCAGAGCCCTATCGGGTTAAACGATTGGTTAATTTTACCGATCCCTGGCAAGATCCGTTCAATGCCGGGTTCCAACTGGTCCAGGCCTTGATTGCCGTGGGCCGGGGCGAATTTAGCGGTGTCGGTATTGGTGCCGGAATTCAAAAGTTGTTTTATTTACCGGAAGCCCACACGGATTTTATTTTCGCGGTGTATGCCGAAGAAACTGGCTTTATTGGTGTGTTACTGATGGTGGGTTTATTTATGTTGTTATTTGTACGGATTTTTAAAATATCCCGACAAGCGTTTATCCATGGACAGATATATGGTGGGTTTTTGTGTTCCGGTATTGTGGTGTGGCTGGCTTTGCAGACCTTTCTCAGTATGGGTGTTAATTTAGGCTTACTGCCAACCAAAGGCTTAACCTTACCGTTTATTTCCTCCGGCGGTAGTGCCATTATGATGAATATTCTGGCGATTGCGGTGGTGCTGCGGGTGTCTTATGAAAACCGCAAAATAAATTTCAGGCTGACCAAGCAGGAGGTCAGGGCATGAAATTTGTCATCATGGCCGGCGGTACCGGCGGGCATATTTTTCCGGGCATTGCCGTGGCCAAAGCGTTACAAAAGCGCGGGCATACGGTGTACTGGCTGGGTGCCAGAGGCGGTATGGAAGAACGCATTGTGCGCCAATATGGCATTCGCTTAAAACTGCTAAAAATTAAACCGCTGCGCGGTAAGGGCCTCATCAGAAAATTAGTGACGCCGTTTAAAGTGGTCAAAGCCACCTGGCAGGCGCGTCGATTTTTGAAAAAAGAGCACATTGACGTGGCCATTTCCATGGGCGGCTATGTGGCCGCTCCGGGTGGTTTGGCGACCCGTTTTTGTGCCACCAAGCTGGTGGTTCATGAGCAAAATAGTTTGTTTGGCATGACCAACCGCTTGTTGGCCAAACATGCGGACAAGGTGCTCACAGGTTTTGATTTAAATGGATTGTACGGTTCAGAATGGATTGGGAATCCGGTGCGTGGTTCGATCGTGGATGCACCCAAAAAAGAGCATTCTGAGACGCCCTTGCATGTGTTGATACTGGGCGGTTCACTGGGCGCGCAAAGCCTTAACCGAATATTGCCCCAAACGCTCAAAGAATCGATTGAGCAAGGCAGCATTCAGGTGTGGCACCAGTGCGGTAAAAATAATCGGGGGCAAACTGCCGAAGCCTATGGTCAACAACAATCACAGGTTCGCATCGATGAATTTATCCACAACATGGCCAAAGCTTACCGCTGGGCCGATGTCTGCATTGCCCGTGCCGGGGCTTTAACCCTGGCGGAAATTACTGCGATGCATCTGCCGGCTTTGCTGGTGCCGTTTCCACAAGCCGTGGATGACCACCAGACCCAAAATGCCATGTATTTAGTGAACCAACAAGCGGCACTGATATGGTCAGAAAGCAGTTCACAAGATGAATTAAACAAACAGATTAAGCAACTGTTTGATACCAATCAGCAACAACACATGCGAACAGCATTGAAGCAGATGGCCAAACCCCATGTAGCCAGTCGTATAGCCGATATGTGTGAACAGGTGGCGCCATGAGTTATTTAACCCCGGAACATAAATTCGCCCGTCGGATGCAACGCATTCATCTGATTGGTATCGGTGGGTCGGGTATGTCAGGGATTGCAGAAGTGTTGCATAACCTGGATTTTAAAGTCAGTGGTTCCGACCAACAACGCAGTAAAACCACTGAGCGTTTGGTCAATATGGGTGTCTCCGTGCATTATCAGCATGATGCCGCGCTGATTAAGCAGGCTGATGTGGTTGTTTATTCATCGGCCATCAGCAAAAACAATCCTGAACTCAGTGCCGCCCGTGAGGCTGCTTTACCGGTGTTGACCCGGGCTGAAATGTTGGCTGAGTTAATGCGTTTTAAAGTCGGTATCGCGGTTGCCGGTACCCATGGTAAAACCACCACCACCAGTTTGATTGCCAGTATTTTGGCCGAGGCTGATTTGGACCCGACTTTTGTCATTGGCGGTTTGTTGACGGCCGCCGGTTCACATGCCCGTTTAGGTGCCGGTGAATATCTGGTGGCTGAAGCGGATGAATCGGATGGTTCTTTTGAATTGCTACAACCGGTGATGGCTGTGGTGACCAACATTGATGAAGATCACATGCAAACCTTTGACAATGACATACAGGTACTGAATCAGGCATTTAATAATTTTATTCACCGGGTACCTTTCTATGGCGTGGCGGTCATGTGTGTGGATGATGAACGGGTGGCAGAGCTGGCTGAAAAGGTTTCACGGCATAAAATTACGTACGGCTTATCTTCGGAGGCGCACGTGCGGGCGGTGAATATCCGACAAAATCATGAATTTATGGATTTCGATGTCCTGGTTGAAGGGCGTGAATTTTTAACAGACGTGCGCTTAAACATCGCCGGTGAATACAATATACTGAATGCCCTGGCCGCAATTGCGGTGGCGTTGGAATTGGATGTGCCGGCGGCCGCCATGAAACGGGCGTTGGCCGGTTTTACCGGTGTCGGCAGGCGCTTTAATATTCATCACTTACCTGCCCCCAAAGGCGGGCACATAACGCTCATCGATGATTATGCCCACCACCCGACGGCCGTGTCGGCAGTGATGGCCGCGTGTCGTGATGGCTGGCCGGATCAGCGTTTGGTGGTGGTGTTTCAACCTCACAGATACAGCCGCACCCGGGATTTATTTGATGAGTTCAGTGAAGTGTTGAATAACGCCGATGTGTTGGTATTAAGTGAAGTCTATGCGGCCGGCGAAGCGGAAATTTCCGGTGCCACCGCGGTTGATCTAAGTCGCAGCATTCGTAATCGCGGCAAATTAGACCCGATATTTGTTCAAGATGTGTATCAATTGCCGGAAACCCTGTCGCATGTTTTAGCCGCTCATGATGTGGTGTTAATGATTGGTGCCGGGTCCATCGGGTCGGTTGTTCAGACAATAATTAACCCCACGGAGGCCGGTGATGACTAAACGGATAGCCTTAATAATGGGTGGTCACAGTGCCGAACGCGAAGTGTCATTGAGTTCAGGTCATGCGGTGGCTGAAGCCATCAAGGCATTGGGTCATGAGGTGATTTGTGCCAATGATGTCAAAGAACTCAAAGCCCTGAGTCAGCATCACATTGATTTGGTGTTCAATGTATTACATGGTGCTGACGGCGAAGATGGGCGGTTGGCGGCCTGGCTGGCTTTAGAGGGTTTGCCTTATACGGGCTGTGATTATGTCGGTGGTTGTTTGAGCTGGCATAAACACATGGCCAAAACCCTGGTGGCTCAACACGGCATAGCGACCCCGGCTCATCAGTTATTACGTAAGCCGGAACAGTTAATTGTGGATGCCGCTGAGGGCCCCTGGATTGTCAAACCGGCCAGCGAGGGTTCCAGTGTCGGTTTAACCAAGGTAAATCATGCCGATGATTTATCTGATGTGGTACAACAGGCTTTTAATTTAACCGATCAGGTGTTGGTTGAACAGTACATTGCCGGGGTGGAATGTACTGTGGGTATGGTGGGTGAAGTTATTTTACCGGTGGTCAGCATTGAACCGGCGGGTGAGTTGTATGATTACGAAGCCAAATACAACAGTCGGGACACCCGTTACCAATGTCCCGCTCCTTTCTCAAAAGCCATGCAACGCCAATTACACAATGACACCGCGCTTATTTTTGAAGTGTTGCAAATTAAAGGTTGGGGGCGGGTCGATTTTATCGTGGATGAGGCCGGCCGACGTTGGTTTTTGGAAGTCAACACCACGCCGGGTATGACCGCAACCAGTTTATTGCCCAAAGCGGCACAGGTTTATGGTTGGGATTTTAATCGGTTGGTGGCGGAAATCATTAAAACCGGAGGGCTGAATGAATAAATTTGCCCAGTTAATGATGATTGTCAGTTTGCTTGCTTTGTTGCTGGTGTCGGCCTTAATGAGTGGATTAATTCAATCTGAGCGTTGGACCATTGATCAGGTTGAAGTGGCGGCTGAATACCGGCGTGTGACCGCTGAACAGGTGCGGCTCATGATTAAAAAAATCGGGGAAAAATCTTTTTTCCGCTTAGACACCGACCAGGTTAAAACGAGTTTAAAGTCGCTCAATTGGGTGCGTGAAGCCCATGTGGTAAAGCAGTGGCCTGACAGCCTTAAAATCACCTTAATTGAACACCAGCCGACCGCTGTCTGGAATGAACGTCAATTGATTAACCGGCGCGGTGAATTGTTCAGTGTCGAGCGCATCGATGATGTGGCCGATTTACCCAAATTATATGGTCCGGATAATCAGGTGGAAGAGGTGTATAAATTGTTCAAGCGATTCAATCGCCTGTTACAACCGCTGGGGCATGAAATCGCAAAGGCACAGGTCAGTCAACGTGGTAGCTGGCAATTAAAACTGCGCAATGGTTTAGCCATAAATTTAGGTTCGGAACAACAAGAGTCACGGGCTTTGCGTTTGGCGGATACCTGGCACAATTTAGTGCGCAGCAGTCAGCAAACACCGCAACGCATCGATTTACGTTACAGCAACGGCTACGTGGTGCAATGGCGTCAGGAAAAAAGTCAGCCGAAGGTGCCACAGCCTAATCAGATACAGGAGGTCAGCTGATGAAAGTCAAAAAAAATGACAGCCAGCTTCAAGTCGGTTTAGATATCGGTACATCGAAAGTGGTGGCCATCGTCGGCGAAGTTCACAATGACGGCTCCATGGAAGTGGTGGGCATCGGTTCCTCGCCGTCCCGTGGTTTGAAACGCGGCGTGGTGGTTGACATTGAATCCACCGTACAATCCATTAAACGGGCCATTGAAGAAGCCGAATTAATGGCCGGTTGTGAAATTCAGTCGGTATTTGTCGGGATTGCCGGCAGCCATATCCGCAGCATTAATTCGGATGGTATTGTGGCCATTAAAGACAAAGAAGTCAGCAAACTGGATGTGGAAAAAGTTCTGGATGCGGCCCGCGCGGTGGCCATTCCCAATGACCAGAAAGTGTTGCACGTCCTGCCGCAGGAATATGTGATTGACGGCCAGGACGGTATCCGCCATCCGGTGGGCATGTCCGGGGTGCGTTTGGAAGCGCGGGTCCATCTAATCATTGGTTCTGACAGTGCGGCGCAAAACATCAATAAATGTGTCGCCCGTTGCGGCTTATCCGTAGACCAATTGATTGTGGAACAGTTGGCCTCGGCCACCGCAGTGCTGACCGAAGACGAAAAGGAACTGGGGGTTTGTATGGTCGATATCGGTGCCGGTAAAACCGATATTGCGGTGTTTACCCAGGGTGCCATTCGGCATGTCTCCACCATCCCCATTGCCGGTGATCAGGTGACCAATGATATTGCTGTATCAATGCGTACCCCAACTCAACACGCCGAAGACATTAAGCTGAAATATGCCTGCGCCCTACGGCAACTGGCCTCGGCTGATGAGACCATTTCGGTGCCCAGTGTCGGTGACCGATCACCCCGGCGTCTGGCACGTCAAACCCTGGCGGAAGTGGTGGAACCGCGTTATGAAGAATTATTTAGTTTGGTGCAAGCTGACCTGCAACGCAGCGGCTACATCGATTTAATTGCTGCCGGTATTGTGTTAACCGGTGGTGCCGCCCGCATGGAAGGCGCTGTGGAACTGGCCGAAGAGGTCTTTCATGTGCCTGTCCGTTTGGGTGTGCCGGTGGATGTTACCGGCTTAAAAGAGGTTGTCAATAATCCGGTCCATGCCACGGGCGTCGGATTATTGCAAT
>CAZLAW010000008.1:0-10017 GCA_964557625.1 uncultured Marinicella sp. | reverse complement strand
TTAAAAGAGGTTGTCAATAATCCGGTCCATGCCACGGGCGTCGGATTATTGCAATACGGCAGCAACAGTGATTATGTTGCCGATAATTTAACGGAGTCAGAAACCTGGCTTCATAAATTTAAAAAGTGGTTTCTGGGCGATTATTAATCGCTGAAATTAAAAGTAATTTTGGAGGTATATTGATATGTTTGAATTAATGGAAAACGATAGCATCGGCGCAGTCATTAAAGTGATTGGAGTCGGTGGCGGCGGTGGTAACACCGTGCAACAAATGGTGGATGCCAATATTGATGGTGTTGAATTTATCTGCGCCAACACCGATATGCAGGCATTGGAAAAAACCAACTGCAAAAATGTCATCCGTATTGGTCAGAATGTCACCAAAGGCTTAGGGGCCGGTGCCAATCCTGAAGTCGGCCGACAAGCCGCTTTGGAAGACACTGAGCGCTTAAAAGAAAGCTTACAAGACACTGATATGGTGTTTATCACCGCCGGTATGGGCGGTGGAACCGGAACCGGTGCAGCCCCTGTGATTGCCCAAATAGCGAAAGAAATGGGCATTTTAACGGTGGCCGTTGTGACCAAACCATTTCCGTTTGAAGGAAAGCGTCGTATGGATGTAGCCAACAAAGGTATCCAGGACTTAGAACAGCATGTGGATTCTTTAATTACCATTCCAAATGGTAAACTGCTCACTCACTTTGGTCGTGATGTGACTTTGCTCAACGCCTTTAAAGCGGCCAATGATGTCTTACAAGGTGCAGTACAAGGCATTGCTGAACTAATCACTTGTCCCGGACTCGTGAACGTTGATTTTGCCGACGTACGCACTGTGATGAGTGAAATGGGTATGGCGATGATGGGCTCAGGTTCCGGTAAAGGTGATGACCGCGCTGCGGCGGCCACTGAATTGGCCATGAATTCACCTTTACTCGAAGACATTGATATGCATGGCGCCAATGGCGTGCTGGTGAATATCACTGCGGGCATGGATCTCACCATTGGTGAATACGATGAAATCGGTGATTTAATTAAAGAGTATGCCTCCGATGAGGCCACTGTGGTGGTCGGAACATCCATCGATATGGAAATGAAAGATGAAATTAGGGTTACTGTGGTAGCCACCGGATTAAACAAAAGTGCCAAGAAAAAGCAGTTTAAATCGGTAGAAATCGTCCGAGAAGCCACCAATAATCAACCTGAACAACCCATTCGTGCCAGTCGAGATGGCGATCACAGCAAAGACAGCGGTCAGGCAGTGATTAATCAGCTCAGAAGTGATGACAAAGTTCAGGAGTCTGATGACTATTTGGATATTCCGACTTTTTTAAGAAACCAGCTGGATTGATGACGGTTGGTCAATGTGGCAATAGGTGATGTGCAGTTAATTATACTGATAATCGCATATCTTAAGTTCGGGTGACGGCGTACCTCCCGTCGCACCCGACAGCCTATTTGTGTCATTTAGGACACAGGCGTTGTTTAAAAACAACAAAACACTTGTTTACCGCCTAACTTGTGTTACAATCGGCAAAAATCAAACCATAACGGCCCCATACAGTCATTTATGATTGCACAACAAACACTTAAAAATACTGTCCGCGCCACCGGCGTTGGCATTCATTCCGGGCAAAAAGTTTTTATTACTTTACAACCTGCACCGGTGGATACCGGCATTGTCTTTCGGCGTGTGGACTATAAACAACCCGTGGCCATTGAGTCCAATGCACTCAATGTGGGTGAAACCAGTATGTCCACCACACTGGTTAAAAATGGTGTCAAAGTCGGTACCGTTGAACATTTAATGGCGGCTTTTGCCGGTATGAACATTGATAACTGCTATGTTGATTTAAGTGCATCAGAAGTACCGGTTATGGATGGTTCATCGGGCCCCTTCGTATTTTTAATTCAATCAGCAGGCATTCAGGAACAGGCGGCACCACGTCGGTTCATTAAAATTAAAAAAGAAGTCAAAATCACAATGGACGACAAATATGCCGTGCTCAAGCCCGGTAACAGCAGTCGTTATTCTTTTGAAATCGAATTTGATCATCCCGCTTTTGAAGATCATTGCCGTTACGCCGAAATTGATTTAAACAGTCAGTCCTTTATTAAAGAAGTCTCGCGAGCCCGCACTTTTGGGTTTATGCGAGATATTGAAATGTTGCGCAGCCATAACCTCGGCCTGGGTGGCAGTATGGACAATGCCATTGTCCTGGATGATTATCGGGTTTTAAACAATGATGGTTTACGTTATGAGTCCGAGTTCGTTAAGCATAAACTATTAGACGCTATCGGTGATATTTATCAATTGGGCCACCCCATTATCGGCCAGTTTCATGGTTACAAATCCGGTCATGCACTGAATAACGAATTGGCGCGGGCTTTACTGGCGGATGAGTCAGCCTATGAACTGGTCAGTTTTGAAGGCAAAAAAGACCGACCCGCCGAAATGTTACCGGCCTACTTAACCACATAGTATTACAGGTTTTAAATGTGACCTGGTCAATCCAATTGCGATTGGGCAAATTCAATGTCCATGGCCTGTAGTGAATCCAGAGGTTTCATTTCAGCCGCTTGCTGATATAAAGCTGTGGCTTTTTTCACGGCATCTTTTTCCTTCAATAAAATATAGGCATTACCGGCTTCAATAAGATTAATGGCAGTGGGGGCTAAGGATAACGCCTGATCAATGTGTTCTAAAGCCAGTTTAGCCTTGGCACCATAGGTGATACCGCCAAGGGTGGCTCCCACTTTATTAATGACCTCAGCATGGTAAAGTGCCATGGCGATATGGGCTTCTGCATGTTCCGGTTGGTGTTCAAGTACAGCCGACAAGCGGGATTTGATTTTACCACCCATACCCTGGTGCAGTGCTTTGGTGACTGAGATGGATTGCGAATACCGGCCCATGGTTAAAGCGGTGGTAAATTCACAGTTATAATCAAAATGGCTGTCTTCACAGATATCCACACCATACTGATAACCGTCATGCAGTAATTGGGTCGAGACGGTATCGTCTTCACATACATAATCGGTATAAGCCACCACGGACCTTAATAAAACGGGTAAACCTTTTACGCCCAGGCCACGACCTATTTGTGCCGCTTGCGCGAAATGACCGTTATGAAAGGCCAACCAGGCATCGAGTAAGTCGCCTGAAGGCATTGATGCCAAGTCAGCCCGGTGTAAGTCCTGCCAGCGTTGTTTGAGTGTTGCTTTATCCAAATCCAGAATAAAAGCGCTGTCGGTGTCGTGCCAATCATTAAATTTCATATTTTTTTAAACTTTTTTGTTGATTAGTGTGTTTGCTCTAAGGCTTCTGATTATGATACCCATATTAGTTAAAAAACACAATCAAGTGAGGTCCAAAATTATGAACACAAATCAAGTCAAAGAATCAGCCAAAAATATCTATTTAGCCGGCATGGGCGCTGTTGCCATGGCCCAGGAAGAAGCGGTTAAAGTTTATTCAAAAGGCACCAAAGAAAGTCAAAAACTGTACAATCAACTGATTAAGGAAGGTAAAAAATTTGAGAAAAAATCCAAAAAATCAGTGAACGAAACCACTGAAATGGCGGAAAAGAAAGTCAAAGGCTTAAAAGCCTATGCCAATGAGCAAGTTGAGAAAATCGAAAAATTGTTTGAAGCACGTGTTGAAAGTGCCTTACAGAAGTTAGACATCCCAACCGGCGATGACATCGACAAACTCAGCAAAAAAATTGACGCTTTAACCAAGGAAATCAAGAAATTAGAAAAAACAGAAAAATCAGCTTAATAAGTTGATCACGCTAATCGGTTTCTAACCGTGTCCCCCAAACAGTAGCCAAGGATGGTTGCTGTTTTTATTGGAGGCCTTTGTATAGGTCGTGACTTATACAAAGGCCTCATCACTTTTAATTTTGGACAAATTCATTGACTTTAATCACCATTGAAAAATGATACAATGGCCATCACTATGGATTTATTACAATTTTAAACCTTAAAATGTCACTAAAACTCACAGAACAAGCGGCCAACCGCATTCAATACTTTTTGCAACAGGACGACAAAGCCATTGGTTTTCGCGTTAAAGTGAAAAAAATGGGTTGTTCCGGTTGGGGTTACGATGTCAGTATTGCCCATGATAAGCACGCTGATGATGCCGTTTTTGAAGATCAGGGTATTACTCTGATTGTGCCACAGCAGGACTTAGACAAAGTTAAAGGCACCACCATCGATTACGAAAAGCAGGGCATTAACCAGATTTTTGTCTATAAAAACCCCAATGCCACCGGTTCTTGTGGTTGCGGCGAAAGTTTTACCACCAACTAAATTTCCGGTTTAACAACGACCGGCGTTTGCCACCCGCGGGCGACCCACATTATTAACGATGATGGCTTTGGCATGTTCTGCGCCACGAAAATCACAAAACCGAATCGATAGATTGGTGCCCGGTGAAGCGCCCAGGCGATCGTAACGAATTTTCTGACGATACACAGAGGCTACCGCTTGTAAAGAATCTTGCATGGCTTGCTCCGTGGTTAAAATAATCTCATTCCTATCGAGTGTACGGTTGCGGTTATCATCTCGAAATACCAGCCAGCCTTTATGCCACTGGCTGGAGGCATCACAACTGACCAGTGATTGGCTTGGGCATAACACCACATGGTGGCCTAAGATAATACTTTGATTTCGTGCAAAATGCAGACTGCTCACCAGTCGGTTGATTTCGTTGGTCATCATTTGATTGTGTTTAAAATCTTGATAGTTAGGTACCGCATAACCGGTCAAAATACCTATAACAGCTAAAGCAATCACCATTTCGATTAAAGTCATACCTGTTTGCTTGTGTGACATAAAGCCTCCCTTTTGGTTAGATGAGCTTTTATTATGCGAAATGTTACGGCGCTTAGCTGCCGTCATTTTCTGATAAAGATGTCAATAATTTCCTACAGCTGTCCATAAAAGCGACTTTTTAGATGGTTGATTGTCGCTTGAAGCGCTATAATAACCCGCCTATAATTAGCAACAATTCAATCAGGAAAAACACATGGCACGAGGTATCAACAAAGTCATCTTGGTGGGCAACTTAGGACAAGACCCTGAAGTGCGTTACACTCCGGCAGGCGCTGCCGTCACCACCATATCTGTGGCCACCACCGAAGCATGGAATGATAAAGACGGTAACAAACAAGAACGCACCGAATGGCACCGTGTGGTGTTTTTCAGACGGCTGGCGGAAATTGCCGGTGAATACTTAAAAAAAGGCTCTCAGGTTTATATTGAAGGCCAGTTGCGTACCAACAAATGGCAAGACAAGTCAGGTAATGATCGCTATACCACCGAAATTATCGCCAACGAAATGCAAATGCTGGGCGGTCGCCCGGGCGGCGGCAGTATGGGTGGCGGTGGCTCTATGCCCTCTGCACCGAAAAACAACAACCAGTCCAATAATAACCAAAACAATGACAACGGTCCCAATTACGACGACTTTGATGATGAAATACCGTTTTGATTATTGTTAAATCGCTTAAATCTTATGTTTTTAAAAGCCTGTTTATCACAGGCTTTTTTTATGGATAAATAAAAAACAATTCATTTAATTTTGAATATGGATTTATTTTTTTGACCGGTTGCGCTTTAATGGTGAAATGATTTTATGTCACATTACGTTATGAGCCCTTCAACTACACATTTTGTACTGATGACCGGTTATCGTCAGCAATTGGCTAAAGCCCTCAATAAACTGGAGGTTGCGTATTCGATTGTGACAGACAAACCACTGAAAACAACACCCCCGGGCGTTGATGAGATTCATATTGTACCTCTTGATCAGATAGAAAAAGCGCAGAACGTTGATGATTTACAGCGCATCGGCTTTAACACCGGTCATCGTCCATCTCATGTGATTGCCGGTACCGAAGCAGGTGTTTTTCCGGCGGCAGTGCTGAGACGCATTTATCAGGCTCGGCGTTCATCAAAAGCCTTGTTGAATCGCTGCACTGATAAAATGGCCATGAAAAAATACTTGAGTGAACACGACATCCCAATGGCTGATTTTGTCACTCACCATAAAGACCTAACCGCTGAAGTACTGGTCAAAAAGCTTGGGTTGCCGGTGGTTGTCAAAGACCGCAAGAATTCCGGCGGCCGCAATGTGGTGGTGGCAAGAACAGTGGCTGAATTGCATGCGTTACTGGCGACTCAACGATTGTATGAGCAATTTATTGATGCCGCTGAAGGCAGCATTGAATCCTTTATTGAGAACGGCCAAGTCATCTTTTCCAGTATCACCGAATACCACACCAATAAAGTCGCGAATATTGTGCCCGCCGGTTACCCAAAGGATGACATAAAAGCCATTCAATCTTTAAACGCACAGGTTATCAATTCGCTCAATATCAAGTGGGGCTTAACCCACCTTGAATATTACCGGACTAAACAAGGGATACGCTTTGGCGAAGTGGCCCTGCGGCCACCCGGCGGTTATATCATGGAATTAATAAAATGTGCTTATGACTTTGATCCCTGGGAAGTCTTTGTCAAAATAGAGCTGGGCTTGCCGGTCGATAAGCTGCGGACTCAGCCGGTTCGTACATGTGGCGCTGTTTTACTGCATCCCGGCGAAGGCGTCGTTAAGACTGTGACTTTGCCCAATAAAACTGACTACCCCACATTAACCAAAGCCACCCTCAAAGTTAGCAAAGGCGACCACATTAAACCACGTGATGGTGTTGGTGAAAGCGTCGGCCGTTGTTTTTTCAGTGCCGATCAATATGCCGATGTGAGGAAAGACATGACTAAACTGTGTCATGCAAATCCTGTTGAAATTGAGCAAGATTGATGAACATCAATTTGCTACCAAATACTGGTAATCAATATTCTATCTAAATTAATATTTTTTAATGACTTATAATCAATTCTTTTAAGTCGATCCCTCAAACCATGCACGGGCAAGCTCCTCCAGAAACTGATCAGGCCGAAAATTGGGGTGTTTTGAAAAAACTGCTGCCTTATTTGTCGGAATATAAAGCACGAGTGATTCTGGCGTTGCTGTTTTTAGTGGCGGCGAAATTAGCCACCACCGGTATGCCATTTTTAATTAAAGGGATCGTTGATCAGTTAGGTGCGGCCGGTAACAATTCAATGGTATCAGGACAGTGGTTTTTGGCACCGGTGGCTTTGGTGCTTGTCTATGGCTTACTGCGCTTTGCCAATGTCTTATTCGGTGAGATTCGGGATACTTTGTTTGGCCGTGTGACTGAACGAGCCATGCGACGAATTGCGCATCAAGCCTTTGTGCATTTGCATCGGTTGGATTTGGATTATCATTTAAATCGCAAGACCGGCGGTGTTTCTCGGGACATTGAGCGCGGTGTCAGTGGCATTAGTTTCCTGTTACGTTTTATGGTGTTTAGTATTTTGCCGGCGTTGATTGAAATTATGTTGGTGGTGGGTATTTTGTTGTTTCAATATGGTTGGAAGTTTGGCTTAACCACTTTGATTGCCATCATTACATATATTCTGTTTTCGGTGAAAATAACCAATTGGCGGCGGGCTTTTTTGCGTGAGGCCAATACCGCAGATTCGGCCAGTAACAGCCGTGCCATAGACAGCTTATTGAACTATGAGACGGTTAAGTATTACACCAATGAGGCTTTTGAAGCCAATCGTTACGATGCTAACTTAAAGCAATTAGAACAAGCCAAACGGAAGAACCGCTTGTCGCTGTTCGCCCTGAATGGTGGTCAAGCCTTAATCATCTCTGTTTCGATGACAGCGATGATGCTGTTAGCGGTTCTGGGTGTGCAAAACGGTGCTATGACGGTGGGTGACTTTGTCCTGGTCAATGCCTTTATGATGCAATTGTTTATTCCTTTGGGATCTTTAGGTTTTGTGTACCGTGAAATCAAAACATCCATGATTAACATTGAACAGCTGTTTAATATTATGGCAACGCAGCCAAAAATTATCGATGTTAAGAATGCCAAGGAACTGGTCATTACCCAAGGGGATATAGAATTTAAACAGCTTGAATTCAGTTATCGCAGTGATCGAAAAATCATCAAAAGCATTAGTTTTAAGGTAACAGCAGGACAAACCATTGCTGTTGTTGGTGCCAGTGGTTCGGGCAAATCAACATTGGTGAAACTGTTGTTTCGTTTTTATGAGCCAACTGCCGGACGCATTGAAATCGATGGTCAGGATATTCAACAAGTCACTCAAGATTCTTTACGCCGAGCCATTGGGGTGGTACCGCAAGACACGGTGTTGTTTAATGATTCCATTTGGGAAAATATTCGCTATGGTAATCCTTCGGCCAGTGATGAAGCGATCAAACAAGCCATATCCATGGCCTATTTGGATGATTTTATCGCACAATTACCCAATGGCACGGCCACTCAAGTGGGTGAGCGTGGCTTAAAGCTTTCCGGTGGTGAAAAACAGCGGGTTGCCATCGCCCGAAGCATTTTGAAAAAGCCGCCAATCATGGTGTTTGATGAAGCCACTTCATCGCTGGACAGTCAGTCCGAACAAATGATCCTCAAGGCCATTCAGGAAATGGCTAAGAACACCACTAATTTAGTTATTGCCCATCGTTTATCCACCATCGTCAATGCCGATCAGATTATTGTTCTCGAGCAGGGTCGGATTATTGAACAAGGCTCGCATGATGATTTAATGCTGTCACAGGGCAGTTATGCGCAATTGTGGCTTGCACAACAAAAAGAAGATAGTCAGTGATTATTATGTCCCCAAAGAAAAAATGCCTTTAATCACCAGACTAATCAAACCCACCGCCAGAAATCCCAAACACCACAAGCCAATAAACCAGAGCCATTGCTTTGTTTTTTTGCTGAACATTAATATAAACTTTTGTGGCTGCTTTTGCCGCGGAAGGTGAAGAAACTAAAAGCGGTGTAGGCGAGGATGATGGGCAGGAATATCACGGTGCCAATCAATAGCAGCATCAATGAACTATCCGTGGCGGCGGCTTGCCAGAGGGTGAGTTGGAAGGGCACGATCCAGGGATAGACGCCGATGGCCAAGCCCGCGTAGCCGGTGGTGAATAGTAGCATGGCGTAAACGAAAACACGGCCATGGGATTGTGACGTATTTAAGTGACGGATGATTTGTATAATGGCGAATAAGCTGACCAGGGGAATGGGCAGTAAATACAGAAAGTTCGGAAAGCTAAACCACAGGTCAGCGATGCGGTCATCCATCAGTGGCATAATAATGCTAATTAATGCCATAAACAGGACCACGAATATCAGACAATATTGACCTGCGATGCGGGCCCACTTTTGGGTGATTTCATCGGTTTTCATAATGGTCCAGCCGGCGCCCAGTAAACCATAAGCAAAGATTAAACCGACGCCACTGAATACGGCAAAGCCGTTAGCCCAATCTAAGGGCCCACCTGCGTATTGACCGTCAACGACGGTGAAGCCTTGTACGAAGTTACCTAAAATCAGGCCTTGCATAAAGGTTGCGAGTAACGAGCCGAAATGAAACGCGGCATCCCAAACCCAGCGGTTGGCACCGGCTTTAAAACGAAATTCAAAAGCCACGCCGCGAAAAATCAAGCCGATCAACATGAAGATAAAGGGCAAATACAAGGCCGGCAGGACAATTGAATAAGCCAGCGGGAAGGCGGCAAATAAGCCACCACCGCCAAGCACCAGCCAGGTTTCGTTGCCATCCCAAAAAGGTGCCACCGAATTCATCATGCGATCCCGACATTGTTCCGAGGGGGCAAAGGGAAACAAAATACCGACGCCCAGGTCAAAACCATCAAGAAGTACATACAGGAAAATGGCTAAGGCTAAAATGGCACCCCAAATTAAGGGTAAATCCAGCCAGTTTGCTAATTCACTCATGGTTGATCTCCATCATTATTCATGGCCTTGCCGGCTTGTTGGCGACTGTGTTGATAATAATCAGGATTACTTTGATCGGCGGGACCTTTTTTGAAAATCCGAAAGATATAATAAGTACCGGCACCAAAGAGGGCGGTATAGACCACAATAA
>CAZLAW010000007.1:17218-35311 GCA_964557625.1 uncultured Marinicella sp. | reverse complement strand
GTTTTTCACCGGCCATCATTTTATTCACCGGAATACCGGTCCACATGGAGACAATCTCGGCAATTTCATTTTCGGTGACTTTATTGCGCAGCAATTTAAACTGGCTCACATCGACATCGGTGGCTTCGGCAATTTGTTTTTCCAGTTTCGGAATGGTGCCGTATTGCAGTTCCGACATCTTGGCCAAATCACCGGCCCGTTTCGCCGCTTCAAAGTCCGCTTTGGCCTTTTCTAAGGACTCTTTTAAATGCGTGGTGCCTTGGACCGCGGCTTTTTCTGCTTTCCAGATTTCATCTAAATCAGAATACTCACGTTCCAGTTGAGCAATGTTTTCATCCAGTTCTTTGAGGTGTTTCTTCGAACCTTTGTCCTTTTCCCGCAGTAAGGTTTCGCGTTCCATTTTTAATTGGATTAAACGCCGTTCCACCCGATCCATCTTATCCGGCTTGGAATCTATTTCCATGCGAATACGGCTGGCCGCTTCGTCCATTAAATCAATCGCTTTATCGGGCAGATTACGATCGGTAATATAACGGTGCGATAAGGTGGCCGCGGCAATAATCGCGGGGTCGGTAATTTCTACCGCATGATGCACTTCATAACGCTCATTCAAACCACGCAAAATGGCAATGGTGTCCTCCACCGATGGTTCATCCACGAAGACTTTTTGAAAACGCCGCTCCAAAGCTTTGTCTTTTTCAATGTGCTCGCGGTATTCATCCAGGGTGGTGGCACCGATACAATGCAGTTCACCCCGGGCTAAAGCCGGTTTAAGCATATTACCGGCATCCATGGCGCCTTCAGCAGCACCGGCACCGACCATGGTGTGCAGCTCGTCGATAAATAAAATCACCTGACCTTCTTGTTTGCTCAAGTCTTTTAACAAGGCTTTTAAGCGCTCTTCAAACTCACCGCGGTATTTGGCACCGGCAATCAAAGCACCGAGGTCTAAAGACAATAATCGCTTACCTTTGACGCCTTCGGGCACTTCGTTGTTGACAATACGCTGGGCCAGACCTTCAACAATGGCGGTTTTACCGACACCGGGTTCACCGATAATCACCGGATTGTTTTTGGTGCGGCGTTGTAAAATCTGAATGGTGCGGCGAATCTCCGCATCGCGGCCAATAATCGGATCAATCTTGGCCGCTTCGGCGCGGGCGGTTAAATCAATGGTGTATTTTTCCAAAGCCTGGCGGTTTTCTTCCGCGCCTTGCTCGCTGACTTGTTCACCACCGCGGATACTGTCGATGGCCGCTGCAATGTTTTGCTCGTTGGCACCGGCTTTTTTCAACAATTGTGCGGTGGTATCTGACGATTGCAATAAAGCCAGGGCAAACAATTCTGAGGCGATGTATTGGTCACCGCGTTGTTGCGCCAGTTTATCGCAGATATTCAATACCCGATTGAGGTTATTGGATAAACCCACATCACCCGGACCGGAAACGGTGGGCATCAAGCCGATGGTGTTATCGAGCTCTTGTTGCAGTTGATTGATATTCACCCCGGCTTTGGTCAGCACATGTTTTAAGGATGAGTTTTGTTGTTGCAGCATGGCTTGCAGCACATGGGCCGATTCAATCATGTTGTGGTCTTTACCCACAGCAATCGACTTGGCCTCGTTCAACGCCTGCTGAAAATTGGTTGTTAATTTATTGATATTCATGGAGTTAAGAAAATTTAAACTGGTTTATTTATGGGGTTCCACTTGGTTTTTTTCAAATCACCGAGTGCATAGATTTAATGTTGTCTTGCCGTGCATTCAGTTATAATGAACGAACGTTTAAAAGAATACATCGAACCCGTTTTGACCACTTACGACTACATCATTATTGGCGCCGGTTCAGCCGGTTGTGTGATGGCCAACCGCCTCAGTGTCAACCCCCAAAACCGTGTGCTGTTATTGGAAGCCGGCAGTAAAGACTGGAATCCAATGATTCATATGCCGGCAGGATTATCCAAACTGGCCAGCTTAAAAAGCCTGAATTGGGGTTATTACACCCAACCGGAGCCTGAATTGAATAACCGCCGGCTGTATTGGCCGCGCGGCAAGGTTTTAGGGGGTTCTTCATCGATTAACGCCATGTGTTATTGTCGTGGTCACCGCAAAGACTATGATCACTGGCGCGACCTGGGTAATGAAGGCTGGGCGTATGATGATGTCCTGCCTTATTTTCTGAAAAGTGAGAACAATCAAAGTATCCATAACTCATATCATAATGACGATGGGCCTTTGTCGGTGTCTGATTTAAGTTATGTTAATCCCCTGAGTCAGGTTTTCCTTGACGCAGCCGAACAAGCCGGCTTTGACCGCACCGATGACTTTAACGGTGCGCGGCAACGGGGTTTTGGCTTGTATCAGGTCACCCAAAAAAACAATAAGCGCCATTCTGCGGCGCAAGCCTATTTAAATCCTGTGATGAATCGTGAGAATCTCACGGTAATAACCAAGGCCATGGCTGAAAAGATTTTGTTCGACGGGCATCGTGCCAGCGGTGTACAGATTCGGCATAAAAACAGCCAAAAACAGTTTTATGCCAGCAAAGAAGTGATTGTTTCAGGCGGTGCGGTTAACTCGCCGCAATTATTGATGCTGTCAGGTATTGGTGAAGCCGAGCATTTGCAACAACATGGCATTGAGGTGGTGCATAATTTACCCGGTGTCGGCCAAAATCTGCAAGACCACCTGGACATTTGCCTGGTACAAGGCAGCCGCCAAAGCATCACCTACGACACCATCAACGAGTTAATGACCGGCCTGAAATATTATTTATTCAACAAAGGCCCCGGCACGTCTAATATCGCCGAAGCCGGTGGTTTCTGGCAAAGTCCGTTGGCCGAAGATGACCGGCCCGATTTACAGTTTCATTTTGTGCCGGCGATTTTAGATGATCACGGCCGTAATCGCATCAAAGGCAGCGGTTACACCCTGCACATGTGTATGCTGCGTCCCGGCAGCCGTGGTCAAATTACCCTGGCGGATAATAAACCCGACAGTGCGCCATTGATTCAGGCCAATTACCTCACTGCAGCCGGTGATTTGGACACCATGTTGGCCGGTTTTGATATTCAGCGGCACATTTTTGCTCAGCCCGCCTTTGACGCGTATCGGGACAAAGAAATTTTCCCGGGTGATGAGGTACAAAGTCAGGCCGAGATTACCGAATTTATCCGCCAAAAAGCCGAAACCATTTACCACCCCATCGGCACCTGCAAAATGGGCAGTGATGACAAAGCGGTGGTGGACCATAATTTAAAAGTTCACGGCGTTGAGGGTTTACGGGTGGTGGATGCCTCGGTGATGCCAACCCTGATTTCCGGCAACACCAATGCCCCGACCATCATGATGGCTGAAAAGATTTCCGACCACATTCTCAATGGAGTGCTGCTGAGCAGCACGACCCGCCGAGCCGGTTGGTGAACGAAGTGAATCAGAGGCGAAGAGCGCGAAAATATAAGAAGTGTTCGCCGTGGCCGCTTTCACTTTTGTCCGGAACAAAAGTGAATGAAGTCCCAAGAACACACCTTGCTTAAGCCATGATTCGTTTGCTCTGGCAAAGACTGCTGTGGGCAATTCCGGTACTGTGGCTGGTGCTGACCCTCACTTTTGTCTTATTGCGGGTGGCCCCCGGCGGGCCGTTTGATACTGAGCGTCAGTTAACCGCTGAGACCGCCGCGCAAATCGCCGCCAAATACCAACTCGATCAACCTGTTCTGATCCAATACGTCCGTTATCTGGGTCAAGTTCTGCAAGGTGATTTAGGCCCGTCTTTTCAATACCCCGACCAAACGGTTAACGAACTGATTGCCTATGGCTTACCGATTTCAGCGACACTGGGGATTTGGGCTTTGTTGTTGGCGCTATTGATTGGATTGCCGTTGGGTGCGCTGGCCGCTCAACGGGCGGATAAACCGACTGATCTTTTGATTGGCATCACCGCTGTCTTAGGCATCAGTGTACCGAACTTTGTGATTGGACCCTTACTGATTCTGGCACTGACCGTCTATTGGCCGCTGCTGCCGGTGGGCGGCTGGAATGGTGGTCAAATAAATCATCTGGTGTTGCCGGTGATTACCCTGGCTTTACCGTTTATTGCCTATATCACCCGCTTATTTCGCGGCGCTTTACTGGAAGAGCTGCAAAAACCTTATATCACCACCGCCCGGGCCAAAGGCTGCAGTGAATCCAGGGTGTTATGGCGGCATGCTTTTAAACCGGCGATGTTACCGGTGGTCAGTTTTCTGGGCCCGGCTTCAGTGGGTCTGATCACCGGTTCGGTGGTGATCGAGCAAATTTTCGGCTTGCCCGGCATGGGTCGCTATTTTGTGCAAGGGGCGTTAAACCGCGATTACACCCTGGTTCTGGGTGTGGTGCTGGTGGTGGCCTTATTAATGCTGGTGATGAATACCGTGGCGGACCTGCTCTACCGATGGCTTGATCCGCGTGCCGGGGAGCAACGATGAAAATTAAACTTGCACTGAGTTGGTTAATTATCATGTCTTTGTGGGTCACCATCGGCCCTTGGTTATCCGGCCAACAACCGGATTTTATTCACTGGGATGCCATGGCGCAGGCACCGAACAGTCAGTTCTGGTTCGGCACCGATGTTATGGGTCGGGATCTCTATGTCCGGACATTATTAGGTGGGCGTTTATCCTTACTGGTGGCTCTGGTGGCCACCTGTATGAGTTTATTAATTGGTGTGAGTTACGGTTTGGTGTCTGGCTATATCGGTGGCCGTACAGATCGTTTGATGATGCGATTTTTAGATGTTTTGTACGCCCTGCCATTTCTGTTTTTGGTTATATTGCTGCTGGTATTTTTTGGCCAGCACATGATTCTGCTGTTTGTCGCCATCGGTGGTTATATCTGGCTTGATACCGCCCGCATTGTCCGTGGCCAGACTTTGGTGTTAAAAAAACAAGCCTATGCGGAAGCCGCGCAAGCCATGGGCCAGTCAACCACGCGCCTGTTAACCATGCATATATTACCCAATTTACGGGGCGTGGTGATTGTTTATGCCACCCTCACCATTCCACAGGTGATTCTGATTGAATCCTTTATTTCATTTCTCGGTCTGGGCGTACAAGAACCCAACACCTCTTGGGGCACCCTGGTCAGCGAAGGGGTCGATAACTTACAAACAGCACCGTGGTCCCTGTGGATTCCCGGTGGCTTTTTATCACTGACTTTAATGGCCTTTAACTTATTGGGTGATGGTTTGCGTGATTATTGGGATCCGCAACGGCTAAGTACGCGGTGAATTCGGTGTTTGTTCTGCATCTGTTTCAGCCGGTAACGCTTTGGGGGTTTCTTCTTTGACAGCTTGTTGTGCCAAAGCCTCGCGTAAAAAGCGAACATCCGCGCTGCCCGGTGACTGGTGAATGCGTAAATCAAAGGCATCCATAACCGCATAAATATGATCAAAAATATCACTTTGGATGGCTTCATATTCGGCCCATACCGTGGTATTGGTAAAGGCATAAATCTGCAATGGGATGCCCTGATTGTCTGCCGCTTGTTGGCGCACCATCAAAGTCATGTCCTGATGAATCCCCGGATGATTTTTAAGCATGTTAACTAAATACGCCCGGAGTGTTCCTAAGTTGGTCAACCGACGTCCATTGATTTTGACGTCCATATTAAAATCGTGTTCGCTGTTATAGGCTTTAATTTCTTTGTTCTTTTCTTCCAGATAAGGCGCCAGTAAACTCGCCTGACTTAGACGTTCCATCAAATCATCATCCATAAACTTCACACTGGTGACGTCAATATAAATATTTCGCATAATGCGTCGACCGCCGGACTGGGTCATACCCTGCCAGTTTTTAAAGGAATCTGAAATCAAGGCATAGGTCGGAATGGTGGTGATGGTTTTATCCCAGTTTTGCACTTTAACGGTGGTTAAACCAATTTCAATCACATCACCGTCGGCGCCGTAACTGGGCATTTCCAGCCAATCACCAATACGCAACATGTCATTGACCGATAACTGAATACCGGCGACAAAACCCAATAAGGGGTCTTTAAAGACCAACATCAAGACCGCCGCCATGGCGCCCAAACCACTGATAATCAGGGTCGGTGACTTATTCACCACCACCGCGATCATAAAGATAATGGCCACCACCGTGAACACCAGTTTGATTGCCTGTAAAAATCCCTGTATGGGTAAATTGCGGGTTCGCTTATGTTCCCTGGCTATATAACCTAAACCATCAACTAAAGAAAAAATGGTTAACAATAAGAACAAAGTAATCCATAAAAGCGTCAGCGTTTGTAACCAATTAAATAAAGCCGTTTCGGGATTCAGCCACAAATTGATTTGGATATAAATAATGATGCCCTGAACCGTTAAGGCCAGGCGGCTGAACAGTTTCTTCTCAAACAAAATGGCCCGCCACAAATGCCGAGATCGGCGTGTCATCTTATCCACCACTTTGACCATTACTTTGTGAAAAAGCCAATGAATCAACAATGAAATAATGACGATGACGGCAACCATAACCAGACCCATTTGCAGTTGTGTCAACTCGATGCCAAATTCAGTAAACCAGTGCTTTATATAATCTTTCATTATTTGCGTGATAAGGTTTGTAAACCCTAAGAGTTGGGGGTTTAAAGTGGTTTTTAAAGCCTATCGGTTCGGACGTCACTTGTTGATAGTGTGGTCGTCACCTAAAATGCTTCTATGAACCTTCTGGATATTAAACAGTTAACGATCCGCTTTAACGGCCATACATCAGCAGTTATTGATGATATTTCTTTCCACTTAAAACCCGGCGAAACACTGGGTTTGGCTGGTGCCTCAGGCAGTGGTAAATCATTAACGGCACTGGCTATAATGAATTTATTGCCGAACAACTGCCAACGCCAAGGACAAATTCAATTTAAAGGACAGGCATTAAATGAATTTTCACCAACTCAATGGCGCACTTTAAGAGGTCAACATATCGCCCTGGTTTTCCAGGAACCCATGACTGCTCTAAATCCGGTGTTAACCATCGGCCGGCAAATTACAGAAATGCTGATTTTGCACACCAACTTCAATCACTCAAAACGTCGCCAAAAGATACATCAATTACTCGATGACGTGCAATTAGACAACGGCTGCAAAAACCGTTATCCGCATCAACTCTCCGGCGGGCAAAAACAACGGGCGGTGATTGCCATGGCCGTGGCTTGCCAACCGGATCTGTTGATCTGTGATGAGCCCACCACCGCATTGGATGTCACTACCCAGGCACACATCATTCAGTTACTGAAAAAACTTCAACGACAATATCGCATGGCGATGCTGTTTATCAGTCATGACCTGGCGGTGATGGCCCAAGTTGCTGACCGCATTGCCGTCATGCAACAAGGCCACATGGTTGAAACCGCCGACACCGACAAACTGATTCAGCAACCCAAAACCGATTACACCCGGCATTTGCTGGCAGCGGCCGGATTAAAAACAGTGCTTGATAAACAACACAAAACTGGAGCCGCCGCATTATTACAAACGAACAATCTCACAGTTTGCTTTAAACAAGCAACAAGCTTGTTTCGGAACCGTCAATTCACCGCCGTGGATCAAGCCAATTTGTCAATCGATGGCGGAGAAATCGTCGGCCTGGTGGGTGAATCCGGCAGCGGCAAAACCACTTTAGGTCGTTGTCTGGTGGGCTTACAAACACCGGTGTCCGGCGAGATATTATTTAAAGGTAAACCCCTGGCTGATAATCGGCAGACAAAAAAACGCATCCAGATGATTTTCCAGGACCCATACGCTTCGCTCAACCCACAACTGACTGTTCAGCAGTCTTTATCCGAACCGCTCACGATTCATGGCTTATATAAAGACAAATCCCAGCGCCGCCAACGCTTAAAGTCACTCTTAAACCAGGTGGAATTGGATGCGTCGGCTTTGAAACGTTATCCGCATCAGTTTTCAGGTGGCCAACGCCAGCGCATTGCCATTGCCCGGGCTTTGGCTTGTGAACCTGAATTGCTGATTTGCGATGAAGCCGTAACGGCTTTGGATGTGTTGATACAGCAACAAATTGTGGCTTTGCTGAAGAATCTGGTCGAAGAAACCCGTCTTAGCCTGTTATTTATCACCCATGACATCGCTCTGGTCAGTGATTTCGCCCATCGTTTAGCGGTGATGCAACACGGTCGTTTGATTGAACAGGGACCAACCCGCGACATCATTGAACAACCACAACACAGCTACACCCAGCAACTCATTAACAGTATTCCGCGTCTGGCGACATCGGCTTAGTTAACCGTACCGGCGCAGGCAGGTACCCGTCGTCTTTCAGCTAATACTTTCGCCACTTGGTAAAACAACAGCGTCATATAAAACCAAATGAACAAGCACTTCTGTTGTGTTTTTGTTATACTTCGCGGCATCCAAGGGGCGACTCGAGCGAATGCAACAGTCTGAGACAGTGAATACTGAACCCTTTGTACCTGATCCGGTTCATACCGGCGTAGGAATGGATTAATTTCACCTCGCCTCAACCGGATCTCCTTTTTATGCCGGTTGTTAACTCATTTAACACCGGCCGGTTTTAAGTGAGATCCTATGTTTAAAAAAATATCGACAATAAGCTTTTTGGGCTTATCCTTCATCGCCCTGTCCGCCGATGATCACAATACCACAGACAGTCAGTCGGATGAAACGCAACTGAGTGACATTCGGGTCACGTCTGATTTTCGCATCGATACCATGGAAAGCGAAATTCCGGCTTCTTTAACTGTGCTCGATGAAGACAGTCTTAACCAGGCCGGTCAGCAGCATTTCCAGGATGTCTTAAATCTGGTGCCAAACATTAACTGGTCCGGCTCCACCTCGCGACCGCGCTATTTCCAGATTCGCGGTATCGGCGAACGTTCACAATACGAAGGCGCACCCAATCCATCGGTGGGTTTTATCATCGATGACATGGACTTTACCGGTATCGGTGGTGCCGCCACGCTTTTTGATATTGAACATATTGAGGTATTACGTGGTCCGCAAGGCACCCGTTATGGCGCCAATGCCCTTGCCGGATTGATTTATGTGCAATCCAAAACACCACAAACTGAAAATACGTATCACGGCCGACTCTCGGTGGGCCAGGACGGTATTCGTAGCCTTGGTTTCAGTGCCACCGGTGCCTTAGAAAACAGCGAGACCAATGCCTACCGCATCGCTGTGCATCAATATAAAAGCGATGGCTTTCGCCACAATGTCTTTCTGAATCGAGATGACACCGACCAAAAAGATGAATTAACCCTGCGTAGTAAATTTCATGTCCAAATCAATGACAACTGGCAAAGTGATGTAAGTTTACTGCTGATTGACCAGGATAACGGTTTTGATGTCTGGACCCCGACCCATGACTTCACCACCTACAGCAATGATTTAGGTATTGATGCGCAAAAAGCTGTTGGTGGTTCCTGGAAAAACACCTGGACAACGGATGCCTTTGATGTGGTCAGCATCACCGCCTTAACCGATGCCGATATTACTTACTTTTTTGATGGTGATTGGGGCAACAGTGATTATTGGGGTCATTACGCGCCCTATGAATACGCCCTCAACAATGACCGCGAGCGGCGTCATACCACCCAGGAATTCAGATTGTTATCCAATCAAGACAGCCGAATATTTAAGGGTCGCAGTGACTGGCTGGTGGGCTTGTATTTATCGCGCTTAGATGAAGACAACCATTCTTTAGAAGCCTCCGATGGCGTGCCGTATCGTGATTTTAGCAGCCACTATCAGGCCGATAAAATCGCTTTATTTGGTCAGTTGGACAGTCACTTAACTGAAAAAACCACACTGACAACCGGCCTGCGTTTTGAACAGCGCAAAGCCGATTACAGTGATGACAATGCGCTCAACCTGAAACCCAAAGACGATATGCTCGGCGGCCAGATTTCACTGAAACATCAGTTGAATAAGCACCATAATCTGTATGCCACCGTGGCCCGCGGTTTTAAAGCCGGCGGTTTTAATCTCAGCACCACGCTGCCCGATAGTCGGCGCAGTTATGACCCGGAATACCTAATCAATTATGAAATCGGCAGCAAAGCCTTTTTATTTGATTATCGCCTGCAACTGAATACAGCGCTGTTTTATTCAAAACGCAAGGACATGCAAGTCAGCACCTCATTCCAAAGCGATCCCAATGACCCGCTGACCTATGTTTATTACACCGGCAATGCCGCAGAAGGCGAAAACTATGGTCTTGAAATGGATGCCCTGTGGCAGGTCAATCGTAATTTAAGCTTGCATGGTTCTCTGGGCTACTTAAAAGCCCAATACACCGACTACATCACCGTTGAAGGCGATTACAGCGGTCGGGAACAAGCCCATGCCCCTAATTACACCGCCAATATGGGTTTCACCTATATGGGCGATCGCGGTTTCTTTGCCCGTATGGATTATCAGGCGGTGGATGATTTTTATTTTTCCAATTCTCATGACCAGCGCGCTGACAGTAAACAATTGTTGCATGTTAAGGTGGGTTATCAGGCACCGCAATGGGCGTTGTATGCTTGGGGCCGAAATGTATTGGATGAACGCTATGCGGTGCGGGGTTTTTATTTTGGTCTTGAACCACCGAATTACGAGGACACGTTATACACCCATCTCGGTGACCCGCAACATTTCGGCGTCACTTTTGAATTTGATTTTTAGGAGATGTAATCCATGAAAATTTCTGTCGATATCAGCTTATACCCGTTAACTGAAGACTTTTTAACCGTGGTCGATGAATTTATCCAACGACTGAAAAAAGAACCTGATTTAACCATTAAGGTCAATGACTTAAGCACCCAGGTGTTTGGCGACTACGCCACCGTGTTAAGCAAAGTCAATGCCGCCATGCAGGCGACCCATGAAAAAACCCCGAAAGCGGCGTTTATGATGAAAATTTTAAACGGCGACTTACTGGATCAGCACAGCGGTCAGTATGCCTGAGTTTTTTGTTCACTGGTGGCAAGGCTTACAAGCCCAGTCATGGCTTGAACTCATTGCGGTTATGACCGCGGTGTTATATCTGTGGCTGGCCATTCGTGAAAATATCTGGTGCTGGTTTTACGCCTTTATCAGCACCGCTTTATCCATATATATTTTCCATCAGGCGGCCTTACTCAGCGAATCTTTGCTTAATGTCTTTTATCTGGTGATGGCGGTCTACGGCTGGTATCAATGGCGCGGCGGTCAGACCCATAACCCGCGCCAAATCCAGAAATGGCCAATAAAAAAGCATCTGCTGTGGATTGTCGTGACGGCCCTGTTTGTGCCATTGCTGGGTTTATATACCCGGCAGTACGGCGCTGCTTACCCATTTTTAGATGCCTTCACTTCGTGCTTCGCGGTCTTGACCACCATTTTGGTGGCTTATAAGGTGTATGAAAACTGGTATTACTGGCTGGTGATTGACAGCGTGTCCATGTGGCTGTTCTGGCAAAAAGAACTGTACTTTTTCACCGGCTTATTCGCGATTTATCTTATCATGGTGATTATTGGAATCATCCAATGGTCGAAAAGTTATGCCCGACAATCACCACAGACTACAACGCATTAAATTTATTGCCAAGGCCGGACTGATTGAAGCCCGACCTATTAAGCATGGTTTAAACAATCACAGCTTTCATGTCATCACCGAACGAGGCCATTACTTTGTGCGCTTTAATGCGGTTATTGCCGGTGTTGATCGGCAACGTGAGGCCCGGGTCTTAGAATTAATTGCTAGCTTAAAACTCAGTCCCGCCGTTATCCTGAACAATCCGGCTCATAACGTGCTGATTACTCAATGGTGCCGCGGTAAATGCTGGCAAGCACAGGATTTCAATAACAGGGCTTTGGTGACATCGCTGGCCAATCAACTGAAACGTTTTCATCAAATTAATTGCTCGCAGGATATCCTTTTTGCTGACAGCCGACTTGATAAACGCTTATTAAGCTATGCCGATAACCAAAAAGACCGCATAAAATACCACATCAACCGCCACATCGATAAACTCGATGAGCTCGACTTCTGGAAACATAACCAATACCTCACCCACTTCGATTTAAACCCCCGCAACATCATCGGCCGCCGCCCGCCCATGCTACTGGACTGGGAATTTGCCGGGCTCGGTCACCCCCTGATTGACTGGTTGATTATGGAATATGAAAGCGGTCAATCCTTAGCGGATTTCTATCATCACTATGATGACAATAACTGGTTACCCCCGTTACGCGCGCTCATTCAAATAATGATGCAAATCTGGGCAAAATGAACTTGTGAGATTTTACCGTCTCAAGTAGAATAAGCCGTCTCAAATCAGGACGGCCGTCCTGACAAGGGCCCGGGTGGCGGAATTGGTAGACGCGCCAGCTTCAGGTGCTGGTGGGGGCAACCCCGTGGAGGTTCAAGTCCTCTCCCGGGCACCACTTATTGATTATGAACAACGTGATCTAATTGCTGTTCAATCCAATTATTTAAACTCATGTTTTCTGTCGCAGCACGCGCTGAAAGTTGCGCATGAAGCTCAGATGAGATTCTTAGATTAAATCTGCCTGAAAACGATTTCTTAGGCTCTATGCCTTCTTCTTTGCACATAGCCAAATAGACTTGCAGAGATTTTCGACCTTCTTGTCGCAGTCCGTCGATATCTTTAGCATAAAAATCTGCACCACCATTTAATAATACAAACTCGCCACGAAACATCTCTATTTCGGGATCGTAATTAATAACAGCCAAGTAATCGTCAAATTTCATTGTATTAAGCATTGTCTGAATTTACTCCGTTTTGTTTTAACCAATTTCTGATAGAAGCCACCGCGCCTTTGTCCGTATTCGGATTTGGGTGTGGTCGATGAAACACACGTATCTCATTAAATAACTTCACGCCTACACGAGATCCTTCTCGCTCCGAAATATCGGCACCTAACGCCACGAATAATGACTCAATTCGAGACCATTTGATATTTCCGCTAACCGGACGTTTAAAAATTAAAGCCAAGGTCTTCCTGTCTTTTGCTTTCATGGTCAAATGGTACCATTATTCAGTACTGATTGTAAATGATATTTTCCACCATTGACTTATCTGTCCGGGCGATTAAGATATGGTTTTAACCCTATTTTAAATTCATGCAAAAACAATTTATGCAGCGGGCCATTGAACTGGCGCGTGAAGGAATGGAAGCCGGCGCCGGCGGACCCTTTGGTTCGGTGGTGGTGAAGGATGGTGAAATTATCGCTGAAGGTTATAATGGTGTCACCTCCAATAATGACCCGACCGCCCACGCCGAAGTTACCGCGATTCGCGCGGCCTGTCAGAAACTCGGCACATTTCAACTGACCGATTGTGAGATATATACCTCTTGTGAGCCTTGTCCCATGTGCCTCGGAGCGATTTACTGGGCGCGGCCGAAGACGGTTTATTACGCCTGTACCCGCGAGGACGCGGCCGCCATTGATTTTGATGATCAGTTGATTTATGACGAGATTGATGCCGGTATTGAAAGCCGGCAAATACCCTTTCAACAAATACAACGTGACCAGGCCTTATCTGTTTTTAAAGCCTGGCAAGAGAAAACCGATAAAATCGAGTATTGACATGTCACAACGCAAAGCCCATCCAGAGGTGATTGAATTTTTACAAAACCGCCGCTCTGTGCTGATTAAGCACTTAACCGAACCGGGTCCGAATGAGGACGAATTAAACACCATATTGACCATCGCCACGCGGGTACCGGATCACCGCAAACTTGAGCCCTGGCGTTTACTGGTTATTCAGGGTGAAGGCCGTGACCAGTTAGGACAGAAACTGGCCGATATCCGCGCTGAAAAGCATGACCTGATTCCGCGACAACTGGAGATCGAAGCCAATAATTTTAAACGCGCACCGCTGGTCATTGCCGTGGTGTCATCACCTGAAGAAGGTAAAACACCCATCGAAGAGCAGACTTGTTCGGGTGCTGTGGTCGCCCAGCACATTAACCTGGCTGCAGCCGCATTAGGCTATGCCAGTCAATGGGTGACCGGCTGGTCTTGTCTGGATAAAGACGCGCAGAAGGCCATGGGACTTGCTGACCATGAATGGATTATTGGTTATGTTTACATCGGTTCAACAGAAGATGAACCCGCTGATCGTGCCCGGCCTAATTTATGCGAAAAAGTTACTTACATCGATACGAAATGATTGTCCTTGGCATAGAATCCTCTTGTGATGAAACCGGTATCGCCATTTATAACAGCGAAACCGGGGAATTGCTGGCGGATCAGCTTTACAGCCAGATTGAGCTGCATGCCCAATATGGCGGCGTGGTGCCGGAATTGGCCTCCCGCGATCATGTGCGAAAAATTGTCCCGCTGGTGGAGCAGGCTTGTGAACAAGCGCAGCTATCTCTGTCCGATTTAGATGCAGTGGCCTACACCGCGGGGCCGGGTTTAATCGGCGCGTTACTGGTGGGTGCCTGTGTCGGCCGATCGCTGGCCTGGGCGCTGGATATTCCCAGTGTCGAAATCCATCACATGGAAGGTCATCTTTTGGCACCTTTACTGGCTGAAGACAAACCTGAATTTCCATTCTTATGTTTACTGGTCTCAGGCGGTCATACTTTACTGGTGGATGTTCAAAGCCTGGGCGATTATACAATTCTCGGCGATACCCTCGACGATGCCGCCGGCGAGGCCTTTGATAAAACCGCCAAAATGCTCGGACTGCCCTACCCAGGTGGCCGCTATATTGCAACATTGGCCGAACAAGGTGATGTCACGCGGTTTAAATTCCCGCGCCCGATGATGAACCGACCGGGATTGGATTTTAGTTTCTCAGGGCTTAAAACCTTCACCCGGGTGACCTGGGAAGACAACCAGGATGATGATGATATTGAACAATTAAAAGCCGATATTGCCGCCTGTTTCCAGGACGCCGTGGTCGATACCCTGACCAAAAAATGCCTGCGTGCGATAAAACAAACCGGCCACAGCGCGCTGGTGATTTCCGGCGGTGTCAGTGCCAACCACCAACTGCGGGAAACCTTACATAAAATGGGCCAAAAACACCACTTTAAAGCCTACTTTCCGGATCTCAAATACTGCACCGACAACGGCGCCATGATCGCCATCGCCGGTGCCCTGCGTTTGGAACAACAAATACCTGCCGTTGAAAACGTCATTAAAGCCTATCCCCGCTGGAGCTTAGAACAATTGAGTTCGCCACTCTAATTGTTAGCATTCCATTGTGCCAAATGTTATACCGGCGTGCGTTCTGAACAGTAATTGTTCTACGCTTGTTTGCTAAAAATCCGGTAACAATTGAAGAATAATAAGCATTTTGAACAATTTTTCACATGGCGTTGTCTATAGTTAATGCATTGAATGAATATGATGAGATATGTTGAAGCCAACCAGTGTTATATATTGGGTGTTATTATTCCTGAGTTTATCAGCGGGTGCCGATAACAGCGAATCAAACCACCCACCATCGGACTTAAATGATTCGGCCACCATTCATGAAGCCGCTTTGGTCATGGGATCAGGTTGTTTTTGGGGTGCCGAAAAATACTATGAAAGTTTACCCGGCGTCATCGATGCCGTTGCCGGTTATGCTGACGGACGGGGAATCGAACCGAATTATAAAGCCATCACCGCGCCCCGAAACCGTTTTAACGAGAACAATTATGCTGAAGTGGTTAAGGTCACTTATCACAGCGACATCATATCCACTGAAACGTTAATCAAGCACTTTTTTGAATTGCATGACCCGACCCAGAAAAACCGTCAGGGTAATTATATCGGTACCCAATACCGCTCGATTATATTGACCACCGATGAAGTTCAATTAAAAGTGGCTGAGCGGCTTCGCGCAGATTATCAGAAACAATTAACACAAGCCGGTTATGGTGACATTCAAACCATCATTAAACCATTACAAGAATTTCATCGCGCCGAAGAATACCATCAGGATTATATAGCTAAAAACCCCAATGGTTACTGTCCCGATCATTCCACCGGGGTCAAGTTTGTTGATTCACCTTCGATAAAAAAAACATCGACTCAAGTGGATAATTCAGCCTTGCTGACAGGTCAAACTATTTTAGTGCTTGAAGCGGACAGCTATTGTCCTTATTGTGAAAAATTCCGTGCTGATGTCAGTGAACACTATCAAGGTGATATTCCCCTGGTTTATCGCACCGCTCAGCAATTACATGGTCTTGAGATTGAAACCCCAACCTGGGCGACCCCGACAATTTATTTTTTACAAGACGGCCGTGAACAATTTGCCAAACAAGGTTACATGACCGCCAAGGAATTTTACCAGGCACTGGGTGCGTTCAAACTCGGTGATACTGAGGCCTATCAAGTGGCTTTTGCCGAAGGTACCGACAACCGTTTTTGTAAGCAATACGATTTATTTAAAGACACCCCGCCGGGTGTTTTTGTCGATAAACTCAGTGGTAAGCCATTGTTTGACACCGACCATCGGTTTAATTCCGGCACCGGCTGGTTATCCTTTACCCAACCGGTTAACAATGCGGTGATTGAAAAACCGGATTACAGTCTGGGTATGGTGCGCACCGAAGTCATCGCCAAAACCAGCGGCATCCATTTAGGCCATGTGTTTGATGACGGGCCCAATGGATTGCCCCGCTATTGTATCAATGCCACCGTGCTGGATTTTGTGGCGCGATAAGCGCATTAACGGAATTTAAAACGGCAGCCATCACTTAGCTGTCGAAAGTTTTTATTATGGCTTCAGCGAGTTCAATTTGATTGTTATCTTGCAGCGCTTTGATGACTTGTTGTCGGTCCTTTGCTGAGCGATCCTGGCTGAGTTTGAATTGGCACTGCATGGGCTGAATATCGATTCTAATGGCGACGATGGCGGATAACAGAGAAGGATTATAATCATCTGACCAGGTGGCGTCGAGCCTTGATTGATGCTGAGTGGAAAGACCATCCACCACCTTTTTAACGGTGGATTCAGCGGTGTCTACCTGACTGATTCCCCGGATATGAACAGCCTGGTAATTCCATGTGGGTACGCCGGGGTTTTCATACCAATCCGGTGATATATAACCATGCGGTCCTGAAAAGACCACCGTGACGGGCGAATTGCTCAGGTGTCTGATGTCCTGATTGTTTTTAGCCAGATGTCCCCACAGGCAGTTTTGTTCTGTATCAAATAAAAAAGGAATGTGGTTTATGACGGGAAAGGTATCGGTGGCGCACACCAATTGTGCAAAGGGGTGTTGTTGTATAAAGTCCATGATAACCGCCGGGTTATTTATCGCATAATCCGGTGGTATATGCATGTTAGTGACTGCAACTCGGATTTAAGTTGTTACGGGCGCTGTTAATGACCTGAAAGCCGGAACGCAAAAGATATACGGCCAAAAAAGTCGCGACCAATAAGTCCGGCCAACCAGACTGGGTTAACCAAACCAGTGCAGCGGCCACAAACACCGATAAATTCGCCACAATGTCATTGCGTGAACAGGCCCACACTGAAGACATATTGACATCATCATGGCGGTGTTTGCTTAATAACAGCAGGCACAGGGCATTGGCCGTTAATGAAATTATACTAAACACGCCCATCAATTCGAAAATAGGTAGCGCTGGATTTAGTAATTTATAAGCAACCTGTCCCAACACCAATAAGCCACCCAATAAAATCAACCCGCCTTTAAAAACAGCCACTTTGGCTTTCACTGTATCTGAACGACCGACTGCGTATAAGCTGACCGCATAGGTGATGGCATCACCCAGATTATCAAAGGCATCGGCAAACAAGGCTGAAGAGCCGGCCAGCCAGGACGCCACAATAATCACCGCAAACATCAAGGCATTGATGATTAAAACGGCAATTAAAGTGCGTTTCTGCCGGTCATTCTGTGCCGATAAAGCCGATTCTGTTTCGCAACAACCCATTAAAAAATAATCCGGTTAATAATAAATGCTTATTATAACAAGTGGGTCATTATTTGTATTTAATCGGCAATCATGAGTAAAGTTTAATTATGAAATACGATTAAAAGAATAGAAGTCACGTAATTACACCTAAAAACATGTCAGCCATTGGTGCGCGAAGCGCATCAGCAGCTGACTCATCAG